>JBGAVF010000233.1:0-4715 GCA_044228315.1 Bacteroidia bacterium
ATTCACAAGATCATATAATAATCGACTCGTTTGCCAAAAACAACTGGCTTGCAATTACCGGTATGCACTTCTACAACAACTGCGAGGGTGTAATTACCACCTTTTCGGAATTCCATTATAAAACCGCAGACGGAGGGAACACTTGGCATAGATCTTCAGGTGCACCTGCATTACAATTTAGAATTGCAGACTTTTCAGATAGCACATGTGTATTGTATGATGGGGGCTTTGCCTCAGCCCAGCAAAAAACACCATTGATTGTTAACTTTACCAATGGAGGTTCGCCTTACCCAACCCAATCAGGTTGTGTGGTAAAACCGCCTGCCGGTGTAGTAAAAAATTCTCAGGCACAAGTGTATATTTACCCAAACCCATTCAGTGAATTTGTAAATGTGGAACTACCCCGCAGCGAACAGCCATTTACTATAGCTGTTTATACCATAACCGGTCAGTTACTTGTAAATGAATCGTTGCCAGCCGGCAAATCAGTGCTGAATACTGCAGGATTCCCTAATGGTATGTATGTAGTACATGTTTTTAATTCTCAAACCCTTTACACTATTAAACTAATTAAATAAATGAAAAAACTATTCTTACTTTTTGCAATATTTTTCTTTTCTACTTTTGCTAAAGCACAAATCACGTTTATTACCCCCACCGATTCATTAACCGTGAAGCACATTTACTTTGGTATTGACTCGGTGCAGGCAATAATAAGCAGCCCCGATAAAAGCGCCTATATTCTTATTAATACGGGGTCAAACCCTGATTTTTACAAAATTGGTGTACAAACCCTTACCACCAAAATGCAACGATCCATTGTTATAAACCTTAATGCAACCAATTATGCAACACTCAACGATACTATTATAAATTTACGCTTTGAGGCACAGGACACAAATAAGAGGTATGTGTACCGGGATGTGAAACTAATTATTCATAAAGGGTATCGAAGCGGCATAGGTAGTCACGTACCGTTACAAAATACGTGGGTGTATGTTTCTGCAAGCGGTTATTTCACAGGAATGGAAAACACGGATGCTGATGAAGTCCTTGTATATGATATGAATGGAAGGTTGACAGGCAAATGGAAACGTGATAAATACGGCAATGGAACCGATGTTGTTTTTCTAACTTCCGGCATGTATACCGTACTTTTTAAAAAGGAAGAAGCTATTGTTGGAGTAAGAAAGTTGCTTGTTCCCTAAGGTGCTGCTATTTCACCCTTTCCACAGCGCTGTATTTTCCGGTGAATATGAGGGTGATCTTTTCTCCGTTGCTTAAATAAAAGCCCATTTCTTTATGCATAGAACCCTGCCGGCCTTCGTGCCAGAAACATACTGTGTATGCGTAAACTTTATATGGGATCAGTGGCCCTTTGGGCCAGTCACAAATAAAATGCGGATCGCTGGTCCAGGTGCCGATGATGGACATGGGTTCGTTGCCTACATAGATAAAATGCTTCGTGAGCCGGTTGTTCTCGTTGCGGGGAACTATCTCGCCCAGATCGTGTTTTAATGAATCGAAGACCAGGTTGTAAAGGGTGTCTTTAAAAACACGGGCCGATGTATCGGTTACCGGCTTTCGTCCGCCTGCCTGACCGTAACCCCAACAGGGGAGCATTATGATGATGAACTTAATACAGCGCGTTACATTCATACGAATTGGTTTATTGCCGGTCGAGCATCCGGAGTTCTTTTTTCAGTTCATCCAGTGTGAGCAGTTTGAAATCAACCGGGTATGTTTTGTTGCCGGTGGTAGTTTCCTGCATGGAAAGAAAGGGTTTGCCATCCAAAAATCGTATGGCCACAATCCATACCTTTTCACCTTCGGGCACATGCTCAAATACGTAGTTGCCTTCGGTTTTGCTTGCGGGGATCACAAACTGCCGGTTAATGAACACCAGTTTGCAATCTACATTAGCGGCTATCTTCATAGAAACTTTCATGGTTACGAGGCTTCTTTTTGGCAAATCGGCAAACACATCGAGGTTGCTCCAGCCAAGCCTTGAGGTGTTGTACACATAATATTTGAAATCCTCGTACGAAATGCTTTTTTTCCGATAGCTGAGTTCAAAATTTTGCAGGCTTATTTTGGTCATGGTATCCTGAAGCTGGGTAAGTGTTTTTACACCTAAACTATCCATCAAGGGTTTGTTTATGGCTTCGGTAAGGGCCAACAGGTTGGTTACCCCGTATTTTTCATACAGGTCCTTCAGTCGTTCGCAGGCAGGCAACAGGTTGGGAGCAAGGGTAACGGGTACCCGCAGTGCTGTGGATTGGGGCAGGGGTCGGCCCGGCTTTTGCTTTCGGGCCAGGCGCCTTTCGAGGCGCAATTGCCGCTGACACCTTCTGAACTGCACATTGGCGTTGTGTGTGGGTTTATTAACCATGCCTTTCATGGCGGTGCCGAGGCGGTGGATGCGGCAAAAGAAAAACCGGCAACGGGTACATGTACAAAGAATGCCTCCGCAACCCAGCCAGTCGGCGCAAATGTTGAGCTCGTTCAGGGTGAATTTACCCAGCACTGAGGTGTTGCTTACCGTCCAGTTCATAATGCTGTCGTGCGGGGTTCGGTTGCCTTCAAATACCTTTGTTTCAGGAACCACGGTATCGGTAGGAACAAAAACCACCAGGTCCTTTCCTTTCAGCAGGTTTAATTTATTGCCCCGGCAATCGTTGGCTTCGGTGTACACCATACCCCGGGTTTCGATCCACTGTCCGTTGGAGGTGGTGGTGAGGTTGTCAAGTATCATATCGGAAGCCAGAAAATCTTCTTTCACCTTCAGGGTAATGCATGTTGTTTTGCAGGCGTTCGGCATTTTGAAGGCATTGGCCTTTACATATACAAGCGTACCTTTTTCGCAGCGCACCACGGTGTCGCGTTTCGGGTTGATGCAAAACAGTTGTGGTTTTCGTTCGGTTTGTTTGTATAGTTCACCTACCGGGGGCAGGAGGGAGGCACTATCGACCGCTGCTTTCCGGATGAAGGCAATGGAAATATCCACTCTTCGGTTTTTCTGTTTGCCTTGTTCGGTGATATTATCGGCGATGGGTTTTTCTTCTCCAAAGGCAGCTGTTGTAAAAACGGATGATGAAATACCCCTGGACACAAAGTAATCGGCTGTTGTCTTAACCCGTTTTTCAGAGAGTGACTTATTATACGCGCTGTCACCCACATCGTCGGTGTTTCCTTTGATAAAGATCTTATACGTCTGGAAGTTCTTTAGGCTGTCGAGCAAGGCATCGAGGGTGTTTTTACTCTCACTGCCAAGGTCGTACCGGGCGGTCTCAAAGTAGATGCTTTGTTGCAGTATTTTCTTTTGACCAAATGCAGGAAATACAGAGAGCACAAGTACAACGAAAAGAGATGGTAATAGGATCGTGCGTTGCATGGAATTTACAAATTTTGAAAGAACTACCGGATATATGCACTTGTATAAATTCATTGATCAAATCTCGCAGGGAATGGAAATGATAGTATGGCTACAATCTGAACAAGATGGCTGTGATGATCCGGTTTTCGCTTTTCACCAGGTCAGGTCGCCAATTTGGGTCGAGTGGGGTTGTGGAATATCCGGTTTGAGATGTTACGCCGCCTTTGCCGGCGAAGTATGGCACACTTGATTCACGATGAACAAACTCTATTCTGAACGTGATGTTCTGGTTCGGCATCCAGTCGAGATTAGCCGATGCATCCCAACCTTCAAATTTGTTACCCGGGTTAGCACTGAACGGGTATAAACCCTCTGTTTGGGTAGGATTATTCGGGTTGGGTAATGGGCTTGCCTGTCCGGTCGGATAAAGAACCAGATATCGTCCGGGATTCTTCATATAACCACCGCCAACGGTACATCCAAATTTGTTTTTGCAAAACAGAACCCTGTTGTAAAACATAATGCTGGCAAAATATTGCGCGGGTTTGGTAGAATCTGTGTTTTTAAATCCATTTACGCCTCCGCCTTTTTCATATCCGATATCACCGGTTAAGGAAAAAGCCGCCCTGCTGATTCCTTTTGCATGCGGATCATTAAAGTAGCGGACCATGATGCTGTTATCGGAATGAAATCGTTTTCGCTGAGGAAGACCGCCGGCATCGGTTCCGTAATAATTATTGGTAATCATTTTAACAGAGCTCCCGGGCATCCAGGTAATACTTCCGCCGAGCCCCGGCATGCTATTGAACTTACCATAACTCTGCCAGCCGTTAATTAACCAGGGTTCAATTTTTAAATGTCGGGTAGGGTGAATTTGAATACGGAGTCCGTTGAAGAACCAGGGAGTATTATCGGAGGTGAATGAAGCCTGATACTCCCAGTTTTCAGGCTGGTAATAGGAATTGAGTCCAAGGTACGACATAAACATTCCTGCATCCACATTTATACCATACCATTTATTAAAGTGATAACCGGCATAGGCTTCACTCAGGTATCGGTACACATTTTCGAGGTGATACTGTCCACGAAAAACACTCAAATCATTTCTGGGAACTATTGTGGACCGGGTTCCAAATTGTGTCATAAACCTTGCCCGGGCTCCTTCATAATAAAGGTCGCCTCCAAAATGTAAAGCGGAAAGTTCTACCTCGTTGTTTCGCGCCAGCGCAGTGGAACCCACCACCGTATTATCATTCGGGTTATTGAATGAATGGGTGTAGTTCACATCAAGAAGAATACTTGGTGTGAAATATTTCATGTTTTTAAATACGGAAGAATC
>JBGAVF010000234.1:0-4715 GCA_044228315.1 Bacteroidia bacterium
CTTTTCCATGTTTTACAAATCCATGCATCCCCGTTCGGGCACGGGCATCGGCCTCTTTATTGTGAAAGAAAGCATTGATAAACTCAAAGGGAAAATTTTCCTGAATACCTCGGGCCCTGAAGGCACCACATTTGAAATTCAAATCCCGGCACTGAACTGATGGACATACCCACACTGGAACGTTTTATGCTGATCGACGACAGCGAGCTGGCATTGAAGATACATACCAAGCTGCTGCGTATGGCCTTCCCAGAGTGCCCGGTGCTGAGCTATGCCGACCCTACCAAGGCCCTCTCCTTCCTCACCGCCAACCACGGCAACGAAGCGGTGCTTCCCCGCGTGATATTGCTCGATATCATCATGCCCAAACTCAACGGCTTTGAATTCATTGATGCCCTGTGCTCGGTTGTCACCCCTCCGGTATTTCCGTACAAGGTGTATATGCTTTCCTCCACCATCGACCAGGAAGAGATATACAAAGCCAATCACCACCCGCATGTAGAATGCATCCTCTACAAACCCCTCGACACCAATCGCCTGAAAGAGCTGATGGGTGTGGGATAATCAGGGAAAGCATACTGCCTGCACCCCATGAGCTACTGCCTGAGGCAGACTCAGCCACCGGATCTTTTTTTTCTAACAAAGGCTGAGAGGCGAATGGCATAACCACGTATTGATGCCCACAAATCCGTGTATGCCTTTTCCTTCCCTTTCGGATTGATCTCCCAATGATACTTCATGGCTTCCGAAAAATTGGCAAAGTCCATTCGTTGTCCGAGTAAAATTTCCCTGTAAGCTTGAAACATTTGCCGTGCGGCTATGGTGGGTTCCATTCCGCCGGAGCCGGTACAAAGCCCTGGAATAGCCACCGAAGTGATCCTTTCGTCACTTTTCGCTTTTATCAAAATCGCTTTCATGGCCAGATAGGCATTCACCGACGTGTCAATATTGAAATCCGTAGGTATACGCATGGTCGGTGCAGAGATCAGCAATGGAATTTGTGTATCATAAGTCTCCAGAATCATCGCCTGCCCTACCAGCAATTCTCCTTCCGGTAATTCCTTGATCCGCTGCTGCAATCTCTTTTCCAGATCCCAGCCAAATCTATCAGACAGGTCATTGTCAATGCCACCATCCATGAAGCCAAAGGAATTTGCCGGACTTACTACCGCATCACAGCGAACCTTTGTGATATCACCGGTAATAATTTCCACCTCTTTTTCATTTCCAAACAAGTCCCTCCATGCGTCAACAAGTCTCGGTGAAAGGCCAGCCAATATGATTTTCATAGTTAAATTTTATTTCTTTTGATTCGTTCTCTTCCATTTACTGAACACCAATCCGGCTAGTACACCTGCATAAGAACTTGCCATCAGCGCGATGAGATACCAAAAGTACATGTGAAACTGACCTTCCTCTGCCAATAAAAGAAAGAATACCCAAACAGGTATATTTATCAAAAGGCCATTGTACCACCCACCCGATGCATACTTATGCATGAGCCATGCACACGTGATGAAATAGAGAATATTCCCTGCTAAAAATCCAATTTTACCGCTACCTGTTATAGAGCCAATTACAAACAGAATGAGTAACCCCAACAAGCCGCTAAGAAAATAAAGCCATGCAGATTTAATTTGCGTATCCATATTCCGGAGAGGTTTTATATAAAATTGTAACGTACATTATCTTCTTGCTTACGGCTAATAAAATTACCCAAAAGAGGCATTTATCCAAAAAATCCCCGGCAAATCATCGATTCTTAAACGTCAGCACAATGCCAATCAAATTTACAAGCACATGCACCCCCAAACAAGCCATTAAAAACACCAGCCATACAAGTCCCGAACCACCCGAGCTGTTATACCTGAGGTTGTACAGCAAAAAACCGCTGTACAATCCAGCTATGATCAGATGTACGGTGACGGTTTTACCCCGGTTACAACTCCTGTACGCCAATACCCACAGCGTCAGCCCGAAGATCAGGTAACAATAAAGAAGGTATAGCGTGTCTTCTGTCATAGGGTGAATGGAATTGTTAATTATTTTATAGTTCAGTAAGCGAAAATAAAATCTTCGCCGTTTTATTGAAAGGCTCACACCCGGATATACTGTTCAAAAAAAATCTATAGTAACAAATACTATTGATATTTTACTTTTTGTATTTGTGTACTAAATGCTTCTTGTATTCCTTCTTGTGGTCAAAGTTCTTTGGTAAGTCAATAACACCCGACAAACTTTTCACAAGCGGAGTAACTTCGCTCAAGTCATTGTTCTCTACCAACTTTCCAAGATATGATTCAATCAATTTAGAAAGGCTGGTATTCTTGATTTTTGCATAGTTCTTGGCTTGTTCGATTACCGAAGTGTCCAGTTTCACTGTCAATTTACTATCCATAATTACTATTTGTATATGCAAATATTATATTTAATACGAATACTCTTCTGTTACATTACATCCTTTCTTTAAGGCGCATAGGCGAAAGTAAGAGAAAACAGTTCCTGAGTCACACTACCCGCCCCGGCCAACGGTACAAGTTACCAGGATCCACCGGCTCCACCTCCTCCGGAATTGCCGCCTCCGAACCCTGAAAAACCACCTCCGCCTCCCCCGCTTCCGCCACTGCCACCGCCTCCGCGAAAATTCATGCCTGAAGATCCATCGCCCGGGTTACTTTGCAATTTTAACGACTCAATAAGAACAATAAAGTGTTTCCGCTTGAACCGTACTAACCAAAACATGGCTTCCTCGTCGTCGTTACAAACGGCTTGTACTACGGCAGCCCATTCATTATAAGGGCTCGCCAGTAAAAAAGACAATGCTTCTTCATCATTGTTCAGTGCACTGGCGAAAGCGACCAATGCCATAAAATGATTTTCTTTCAGCCAGTTGAATGCTTTGATGTTCTCAAAAACCAGATAATCCGTAAGGGCTGCCAGCTCCTTAGCATTCTCGAGCAGCCAATGGAAAGCATTTTCATCCTGCTTTATGGCCAGTGATAAAGCAATAATTTCTTCTGCGGTATAGTGTCTTGAAGAATCCATACTCATTGGTTGTTTTTTCTATTCTCAGGGAATTGAATATGGCTGCAATGTAATATCCGTTAACCATATCCTAAAGAGAAGGGTTCACCGGCTCCCTCGAACCGCGGGATTTCATCGTTAGCCCTATTGTTTCGTCTTTCTTATTTGTTATACGCTTCTTTTAATTTGTCGATACTGATTTTCTGCATCCCATAAATGGCAAGCATCACATTCTCCGATCGGTTACTGTCAGGGTCTTCAACCATCTCCCGCATTATGTTTGGTGCAATTTGCCACGAAACACCCCATTTGTCTTTGAGCCACCCGCAGGGTTGACCTTCTCCGCCTTCCGAAAGTTTTTCGTACAACGTGTCCACTTGTTCCTGCGTATCGCAACCCACATAAAGCGACATGCCTTCCGTGAAATTGAAATAATCACCCCCGTTCACTGCCATATATTGTTGTCCGTTGAGCTGAAAACGGATCACCAACACATCGCCCGCCTTCGCCTGAACATACTCCTGCAAGGCATTTATTTCCCTTTCACCGTACCTCCGGGTATGCAATATTCCAGAACCTCCATACGAATTCCCAAACACGTAATTGAACAGGTCCACGTAAAAGTCCACTGCGTTTTCAGCATTTTTTTTGAACGTCAGTGTAGTAATGATGGCTGGTAGGTTTTGCATAGTGATAATTTCTACTTTTTCGTACTCGTTTGGCTTTTTCCTTAGATAGGATGTTAAGTGCAGTTTATTTTAACTCCTGAATATCTTTTATAAGAACAGTAATATTTTTCTTGATATCCACTTCAATATCCTCATATTTTTTAAACCCTTTTTTCCCAATTGAAGTTTTCTGATTCAAGGTTTTGGTGTTCAATATTTTTGTTTCATAGCCCCACTTTATCGAATCGTTATACATACCAGGATATGTGCCCACGAATGCGGTCATGATATAGTAGTCTGCCTCTACTTTTTCCAATATCGGCTTACAATATTTTTTGTCGTACACTCCTTGATAGGCCACCCCCATTAGTTTTTTGTAGGGAAAGGGAATCACTTTTATATTATCGGCTTTATTCAGTTCCCCTTCAATGACAGGATTAAAGTCATAATCATGTAGTGCATACTCATATCCATTACTACATTGAATTACAAGCACTTTTATATTTCGGTTTTTATTTACAGTATCACTCCCATGAGAATCTGATAATTGTATTGAATCGTTTCGTTTCACCTCTGACCCGGTATCAACAACAACCTTAGTCGAATTAGTACCATCCGCCTCCTTATTATTGAATTTACAACTCAAAAATATAAAAACAGTTATGATTGTAATATATCTCATACTAATTGATGTTATACAATAAGTGGATAATGGCATATACTGTTTTCGGGCTTTGCCTTCGGATGGGTTTTGGAGAACAAAGCTTCACTTTGGACGTCACCAGTTTGTTGTAAAACGCACGTTAGCTAATACCCTTATTTACTGTCGCATTGTTGTTTTTGCATTATACTGCTGCCTTAGCGCGTTGGCTTATTCAAATATTTTATTCGGGTCAAATTGAATTCTAATTGAATCATTTCCATGGTAAAGGATTATGAAGTCAACTTTTTCTTGATGAAGATTTGTTTTTTGCACAATACTTTCTGAATAGACCAAACCTACACCATAAAATATTTTTGAAT
>JBGAVF010000235.1:0-4706 GCA_044228315.1 Bacteroidia bacterium
GATAACACCGGCTTTCGAGCGAACAGCAATGCACAATACAAGGGCAAACAGGTACAATCTTTTTTTCATGTTGATTTGAAAATAATCTTCTGCCATCCGGCTACATGCCGCATACAGTATTACAAAAGTAAATGATTTGAACTACCGTTTTAAGGGTATTTTTATTTTACCAGCACGGTACCGTAGGCAGGAATTTCAAGTATCTGATCATGCAGTGAAATGGCAGATGATGATTTGTATTCAATGGTCCATTGCCCGGCACCTGGCAAAGAGGCCAGGTTGATTCGACTTGCCACCGGCTGAAGATTATGAATAACAATGAGGTTCGACTCACCGGTACTCCGCATCCAGCTCAGAAGGCCCGGTTGGTTTACCGGTGAACGTTTCATACGGCCTTCACTGAGCGCTTCACTCTTATTACGCAGGGCAATAAGTTTTTTGTAAGTTGAATACAGGGAATTCGGGTCGCCTTGTTGCTGCAGTAACGATTTTGTACGTGCGTTATGAAAATTGGGTTCCCATTTGCAATTGAATGGATTTTTCAACCCCCAGAGAAATGGTTCACGAATATGTTCATCGGGTTTGGGACCGAACATACCGAGTTCGTCGCCGTAATACACATAGGGCGTATACGGCAGGGTGAATAAAATATGCGCTGCCAGTTTCGCTTTATCCATATTGCCGCCAACTTCATCCATAATGCGTGGGTTGTCGTGATTGGAAATGAATATGGCATCGGTAAATGTGGAGTTATTCTCCTGGTAATGGTCGTAGCAGGAAAAAAGATTGTTTACCATGTGGTCGTTTCCTTCTTCAAGTGATTTGCGTATATCGAACCACAGACCGAAGTTGAATCCGGCATTCATTCCGGCCTTCAGATACGGAGCAATTAAAGTATCACCTCCCCACATTTCACCCACAATATAAAAGTCGGGTTTCACCGCACGCATAGCAGTTGAAAACCGGGTCCACCATGCGTAATTTTTTGTGCGTTCGGCATACGGATACACGTGACTGGCTGCATCGAGACGATATCCGTCGATACCGGTTTGTTGTATCCAGTACTCTGCGGCATGTATCATGCGCGATCGCACAGTATCATTGTCGTAGTTCAGATCGGGCATTCCCGGAGAGAAAAAAGCATAGTATTTTTCATCTCCCGGATTCTTCGGGTCTGGGTAATACCAGTGTTCGGGGTCCCGGGCCCACTCTTCTTTATCACGGCTCCATATATAGAAATCCTGATACGGGTTATTATTAAACTTGGCAGCCTCCTGAAACCAGGGGTGTTTCACACTGGTATGGTTGGCCACAAAATCAAGAATAATTTTTATGTTACTGGCGTGCGCTTCGTTCACCAGCGCTTTAAGGTCAGCCATATTTCCGTATTCCGGGTCAATGGCATAATAATCGGTCACATCATATTTATGATACGAAGGGGATTTGAAAATCGGTGTGAGCCATAGGGCCCCAATGCCCAGCTCTTTCAGATACGGAAGTTTTTTTCGGATACCGATGAGGTCTCCTTTCCCGTCTCCGTTGCCATCGGCAAAGGAACGCGTGAAAATCTGATACGCCACCACCCGCGGAAATTGAAGCGACCACTCGTGGTTGGCAGTTGCTGTGCGGAGTTCAACGGGATTCTGACTCATGGCGTTAAAAAAGAATGCAGATAGGATGAGGGCTGATGTAAAACGCATGCACAAAGAAAGGCAAAAATAATTCTCATAAAAAAAAGCACCCTCCCGAATTCCGGAAGGGTGCTTTTTTAGGTTAGGATCGAGTTAAGCCTATTGATCCCACCATACCTTCGAGAATAAGGTTACGGTTGGCATATTGGCTTTGTTGTACAGGGTCTCCGATTGCGGATAGGTGAGCCGGCGCGGAATATCAGAACCAACTACCGGTGTAAGGGCCGGATATCCGGTACGACGCACATCGGTCCATGATTCAGGGTTGGTGAACATGGCGAAGTATTTCTGGGTCATGATCTGTTTCATCTGATCGGCGGCTACACTTGGGTATGGGTTAGCGGCAATATAAGCGGCTGAACCGCTGGCTCCCCACATGGCAAACGATTCAGTGATCGCCTGGTTGTAAGCAATATGTGCCTTGGCGGTATCTCCTTTGCGTTGCTGAAGTTCTGCTTCCATGAACAATTGTTCCATGAACGAGATGAAGTATACCGGAGCAGTTGCTGACCCTACGGTATTGCCGATACGGTTACCACCACCTGTTGTGTCAACATATTTTGGCAAGCGGGGATCGGTAAGGGCTGCCATTTTTGTAAACATATAACCGGTTTTATAGGTGATATCACCATCGCGTTGATCCTGGAACTGATAGGAAGGGTTAGCGCTGGTGGCATCGAATGAAGCAAATTTTCCATCGTCGGCACTCGATGTGAAGGCGAGTGGAAGTTCGGCAAGGGCTTTCGTTACATTCGACGGATCTTTCTTCGACAGGTGAAGATAAAGACGTGCTTTCAGCGCATGTGCAAACTTGGTCCATGCATCCGGGTCTCCGTTGTACATAAAGTCATCGGCTCCGGGCAATACACCGGCTTTATTTGAAGGTGTAGCCAGCGCAGTGATCCCTTCGTCAATAAGTGTTTGCATGGATGAATAAATACTTTGCTGTGCATCATATTTCGGCTGCAATTTACCGGCTCCCTGAAATGCTTCAGAATACGGTGCATCGCCCCACATGTCGGTAATGGTACTCATGGTGTAAGCAGTAAGTATTTTACCGATTCCCACATAGTACACATTTCCTTTTGCTCCGGCATACGTATTCATCTTATTCAGGTTGTTCAGTGTAGTAGTATACAATGAATTCCAGCAATTGTCGGTTTCATCATCGCCAATACTGTAAAGGGTTCCAATACCTACCCACTGGTTCGCGGCTCCTACCATTTGCTGGTTAATTACACCGGCAAAACGGGAAAGGTCGCCCCCATAAAAATATGCCAGATTGGCTTCTGCTGCAGGTAACAATACCGTTGGTTCGGCTGTATTCAGGGCAGTAGGATCTTCATTGATCTTATCGTAGAAGAACTTCTTTTTACACGAGGTCACAGTAAGTGTGATCACTGCCAGTGTAAGAATGCTGTATATTTTGAACTTTTTCATGATCTGTAACTTTAATTAATGTTGTGGTGGTTCGGATTAAAATAAAACTTTTACATTAAAGCCATATGAACGGGTGCCCGGGTTATTGAAGTAGTCAATACCCTGTGCATTGGTAGCACCGGTAAGGCTTGTTTCAGGATCCACCCCTGTGTATTTGGTGAAAAGTAACAGGTTACGACCGATGAAGTTAACATCAATTCCTTTGATCACATTGGTTTTGATGATATTGTTACCGAAATGATAACCTAAAGCCACCTCACGGAGTTTAACCCATGATGCTTTTTCAACGTATGGCTCATTCACATTGAAACCACTGCCTATTCCACGGTAATATACCTGATCCAGTTTTACTGTGTTGGCATTGTCGGCACCTACACCTTTTTCATTGGTAGTTCCATGAACAATATTACCATCGGCATCAAGGTGTCCCATTTTGCCGGCAAAAGTGGTTGTGGCTGTTTCACGGTCTTCAGTTTCTTTCGACATACCCAAAGCAGCCAGTGCACCGCGTGTTCCGTTCCACATAATACCTCCCTGACGGGTGTCAAACAGGAACGAAAGCATCACACCTTTATAGCTCAGGTCGTTGCGCAATCCACCAATCCAGTTAGGATTTACATTGCCAAGGCTGGTTGAATAACCGGCAATGATCGGATATCCGAAACTTGCACCTGCCTTGTCGTTGATCACCAGGTTACCGCTACCATCCGGCTTGCCGTCGGCACCTACACCATCACGTACGTATCCTTTTGCATAGAACACGCCATATGGCTCACCTACTTTGGCACCTACCAGCGCACCGGTAAATCCGTTCAGGGTGATGAAGTCAACCCCTTCAGCCAGTTTAGTAACTTTGTTACGGTTGCGGCTCCAGTTCAGCGTGATATCCCAGGTGAAATCTTTTTGCTTGATCACATTACCGGTAATGAGTAATTCATGACCTTTGTTTTGCATTTCACCGGCATTGGTATAGAAGGCGCCGTTTCCTGTGGTACGTGAAATAGGAATGCTCACCAATAGGTTGCTTGAAGTACTCATATAGTATGTATAATCTACACTGATACGACCGTTAAAGAATTTCAGTTCCGCACCTAACTCGGTAGAAGTTGTTTTTTCAGGTTTCAGGTTCGGGTCGAGCAAGGTACCTGATTCAAATCCCGGTACACCGCCCAATGGGAATGAAAGTCCGTTGGTCCAGCCATCCTGAACGAAGGTTGGATAGTAGGCCGTTTTGGTTGAATACGGCGATGGGTTTTTACCCACGGTAGCAAATGAAGCACGAACCTTGCCATAATTGAACCAGGATGGTGCGCCCTTGATCAGTTCCGAGAAAATGAATCCCAGGCTGGCGGAAGGATAAATATTCGATGTTCCTTTTGGATTCACGCTTGAGATAAAGCTTGAGGCTTTTTCATTACGAGCGGTTACATCCAGGTACAAATAATTCTTATATGCTAACTTGGCCTGAAGGTATTCCGACATTCTGCGGAAATGGGTCAGGCTTGGCTGCTTGAACAGTTGCGATTTTGTATTCGCCATATTATACCACTCCGGAACAATCAGCTCATCGCCACG
>JBGAVF010000236.1:0-4706 GCA_044228315.1 Bacteroidia bacterium
TTTCCATCAAATAGAAACTCTTTTGTATTCGGATTTAAAATTAATTTTCCTTTTGAAGTGCAAACTGAAACTTTGCTTAGCGAAGTTGCTCGTGTTATATCTGCATACCATATTTCATTAAACTCCAAATTACTTTTCTCCATAATTTATATTTTTTTCAGCATCATTAATACCTTTAATCGTTCCTCCTAAATTTGATCCCGCATCTAACGAATTCTTAGTATCCAATCCATTTGTAAGAATTTTACCTTTAGCCATACAGAAATTTTTAATATTGAATCCTAAATTAACGGCATCATATATTTTACCAGCATTATTATTTTTATCACCTATTGCTTTCCCGACATCCTCCAATGTTGCCTTTAATGGGTTATAGGTTTTATTTCTATCATAGGTACCATTATATAGCGATTCAACTTTATTTAATCCACCCATTATTTGGTCGGAAGAAAAAGCTACACCAGAAATGGAGGATCCACCTGATTCAGGGGCTGCTAAGACTTCCCCAAGTAATCCAGCAGCCCCAATTACAACGTCTGAAACAGCATCAAAACCTTGATCTCCTTGCAGTGCTGTTATTAACTTATCGCCATCTGACATAACGCTCCAGAATCTATTAGCAATTGCTCTATTTGTAATGACGATTGCAGATGAATTGTAGGCCATCTTTACATTCTCAGTTTTAATGAGGTCATTTTCAAAACTTACAGAAACAACCAATGCGCCTTCATCTGGCAATTCATTTAACAGCCTTCCTAGTAGGGCAGCGGCTCTCTGTCTTTGGCACTCATAAAATGCTTCATCTTTGTAATAGACTTCAACTACTCTTAGTCCATCTGCATATTTTGTTTCTATACTAAGAACATCTTCTAAACCGTCCAAGTCAATTGAATTAATTACTTTATTACCTGCGAATTGATAAGGGGTATACCAAGGGTAATTTTTCGTTAATGGATCCACACTTAAAAATTTTTTCAAACGTGGATCATACATCCTGGCTCCATAATCCTGCTGATTTCCGTCCCCTTTCACCTCATTATCATTTTCCTTCCCGTTGAAGCCGTATCGGTAAGCTGGGATTGAATAAGACCTCCCTGGCATGAGCATCCCGAACGGAGGGTGAATGGAAATCCCGACATTGCTTGCAGAGCAATGCTTTCCGGAATTGGTCCACGGTGTAATTTGTGCCATTTTTTCTAAAAAATGGTTCATTTGATGTCCAAATCTAACTAATTTTATTAACTAAAAAACAAAGTATTACAGCTTGAAGCAATAACCGGCTCATTTTTATTGGGGAGATTAAATGGTATTCAGTGGAATTTATTTCGTTTTGATGGTTATTGGGTATCTATTTTAAGTCATTGTCGATGGCGTTTGCAGCATTGTCGATGGCCTTTGCAGCGTTGTCAGTGGTGTTTGTAGTGTCGTCGATGGCGTTTGTAGCGTCGTCGATGGCCTTCGTAACGTCGTCGATGGCGTTTGTAGCGTCGTCAGCGGCCTTCGTAGCGTCGTCGATGGCGTTTGTAGCGTTGTCGATGGCTTTCGTAACGTTGTCAAAGTCGATTGTGAAGCCGTCACGGTCGATTGTAGCGTTGAAAAAGTCGATTGTGAAGCCGTCACAGTCAATTGCAACGTCGTCACGGTCAATTGTAGCGTTGTCACAGTCGATTGCAGCGTCGTCACGGTCGATTGCAGCGTTGTCACGGTCAATTGTAGCGTCGTCACAGTCGATTGCAGCGTCGTCACGGTCAATTGCAGCGTCGTCACAGTCAATTGCAGCCAAGTCACGGTCGATTGCAGCGTCGTCACAGTCGATTGCAGCGTCGTCACTGTCGATTGGGCTTCGGGCTAAGCCCCCGAATGAGGGTGCTTTTCCCGAAAAAAATTAGCCACGAATGCACGAATGGATCTCGAATGGCGCAGAAATCCAGCAGGCTTTTACAAAAAGGAGGGGAGGGGGAATGAAGAATTAAAAAAGAAGAATTAAGAATTAAAAATGAATTCCCCTAAACTCCCGAATGCTCTCGGCCCTGAGAATTATTGCTCTCTGCGTTCTCTGCGTCTCTGCGTGAATTTTACTTTGCCCGTCGTCTCCCCGGTGGTTTCGGTGAACTCAACCACCGATAAATTTACTCTTTACTCTTCACGTTTTACTTTTTACGGTCACTAGTTACCCGTCATAGGCGGGCCCCAGCCCGCCCAGAACTGTATTTTACCATCTACCCCCCGATAACTTCGGGGTACCATCTACCAAAAAAGTTTAGGGTTTAGAGTTTAGAAAAGGTTGAGGTTAAGGTCAAGAGGAATGCATTTCCATTTACTCTTCACGTTTTACTTTTTACGGTCACTAGTTACCCGTCATAGGCGGGCCCCAGCCCGCCCAGAACTGTATTTTACCATTTACCATTTACCATCTACCAACTCAAATAATTTCAGTACGTTTGAATACTTACTACCCATGCAACGAAAATCATTCATTACCGGTTCGGGGTTTCTGCTGGCCGGCTGGCCACTGGCCGGAAATCTATCTCCCATTTCTTCTATGATGACGGAAGCATATAACCTGCCCCCGGCCCCTTCCTCCGAAACGGCCTTTCAGGATGAGGCCTACTGGAATATGATACGTTCCAATTTCAGTCTGCCTTCCGGGTTTATCAATCTGGAGAACGGCTACTTCAGTCCCCAGCCTCTTGGTACATTGCAGCAGCATCAGCATCTGGAATACGATATAAACAAGCGCACCAGTTTTTTTATGCGCAGGGAACAGGATGATGCGTTACGCAGTTCACACGAAGTGCTGGCCGGATTTCTGGGGTGCAGCACCGAAGAGCTGGTGATCACACGCAACACCACCGAAGCCTTGAATATCGTGATCTCCGGGTATCCCTGGCAAAAAGGCGATGAGGTGATCATCGGTGATCAGGATTACGGAAGTATGGAAGCCGCTTTTTTACAGCAACAAAAGCGGTACGGTATTGTGGTGCGTAAGGCGGCGGTGCCCATGCATCCGCAAAGCGATGAGGAGGTGGTGAATGCCTACCTTTCCTTGGTGACGCCGAAGACGAAGCTGCTGCATGTAACGCATTTAATAAATCTTACCGGACAGGTAGTACCGGTAAAGAAAGTAATCGACGCCGCCCATGCCAAAGGGGTGGAGGTGGTGGATGCCGCACACAGCGTGGCCCATATCGACGGGGTGATGGCATCGTTCGATGCCGATTATATAGGTGCCAGCCTGCATAAGTGGATGTGTTGTCCGCTCGGCATCGGATTTCTGATGATGAAGAAAAAGCATGTCCCCAAGATCTGGCCCCTGATGGGCGATAACGATTACCCGGCCGACGATATACGGAAGTTTGAACACCAGGGCACCCGTCCCATCCAAACCATTCTTTCCGTGAAGCATGCGATACAATTTCACCAGTCCATCGGCGGAGCATTGAAAGAACAGCGCCTCAACTCCCTGAGAAACTATTGGGTGGACCGGGTGAAGTCTGTTCCGGAGGTAGTTCTGAACAGGCCCACGGAAGAAAGCCGCAGCAGTGCCATTGGAACTTCCTCATTAAAGGGATGAGGCCTGACGAACTGTCGGCCAAACTGTATAACAGTTATAAGATATTTTCCGTGGCCATCGATCATCCGGTGGTGAAGGGGGTACGCATCACCCCGCATATTTTCACGTCCCTTGCTGAACTCGATGCACTGGTGGTGGCCATACGAAATCTTGCTTCGGGGAAGGAGGCGGAAGTGGTACCGGAAAAATAGCACGGGTTGATCTGCTGCCGACTCCCGTTCGATAGAGATTCCGAACCGGAGCAACATTTTAATTCTTCTATACGTTCCATTGTAAAATAACGTAACTTTGTCTACAGAAAGCAATGAAAGAAACAGGGATACAATCGATCCTTCAATTCTCTTAATACATATCCCTATGAAACCTCAACCCATTCGTCAGCTGCTTCTTCCGGTTCTGATTTTATTGTTTACACTTACTGCACAATCGCAGGTGAAAACACTGAAAGCCGTGAAGGAATTAAAGATCACCGGCACCAAAGGCTCCAACGGGGCCAACGTAGTATGGCACCCGAAGCGTAAACTGTATTATGCCGCCATGGCCGGCAACAAGGAATATCCGATGGAAGTATATGATGCCAAAGGCGTATCGCTCAGCGGCAATACCCAAAAAACCAACTTCGATGTAAGGGGCTTATGGTACAATGCCAAAACACAAACCCTGCAAACCAACGGGTATGACGAAAGCGGATGGGGTGAATACCAGCTCAATGAAAAAGGATTTCCGGTATCGGTGAAGGTACTGGTATCGGGCCGTCATCAGCCCGACGAGCAGGCGGTTGGATTTTACGATGCCAAACTGAACCGGATGGGATTCTTTTCCTGGGATGAAGGCAAGGTGATGTTCTATAAAGCGGAAGACGGCACGGCCCTTTCATCGGTGACCCTGTACCTGGGTGTAAAGGATAAAAAAGATATGGCTACTTACAGCTACGAGAATGTGAGCAACAACTACACCATGAATACCATTGTATTCACCGGCAAGAAAGGTGCGGAAGTGGGATTGCTGAATATGGACAAAAAGCAGATAGAACTGTACAGCCTGTCGACCGGTATGGTGACCAAGGTGTTTGCCCTTCCGGCTGAAGCGCCGATACCCACCTCATTCAATTTCTCATATACCAACGGCATGT
>JBGAVF010000237.1:0-4640 GCA_044228315.1 Bacteroidia bacterium
CCGGTGATCGGTCCGGGTGCTCCAACGGTTCTCATTGGCGGAATGCCTGCGGCCCTGGTGGGTGATAATTGTATTTGTACCGGCCCACCCGACTCAATAGCCAAAGGATCATCGACCGTAATGATTGGAGGCAAGCCGGCAGCCCGTATGGGCGACAGTACCGCACATGGCGGAACAATAGTAATAGGTTGCCCTACCGTCAATATAGGTGGGTAGTAACCATTAGTTAAAATGAAGTAAACAAAAAACAAATGAGTGATAGTTTATCATATTTAGGTAAGGGGTGGAGTTTTCCGCCTTCATTCAGTAAAGCATCCGGATCGGTAGATATGCTGAGTGATGTGGCCGATATTGAAAGCAGTCTTCATATTCTGCTTTCTACCCGTCCCGGGGAGCGGGTTATGCAACCCGACTACGGCTGCAATCTCGACAGGCTCATGTTTGAGCCGCTTACCACAACATTAAAAACCTATATGTACGACCTGGTGAAAATGGCAATACTGCATCATGAGCCCCGTATCAAACCCGATGGCATCACGTTCACCGGAAGCAACGATAACGAAGGCCTGGTGCTCATCACGGTGAGTTATACCGTGGTAACCACGAATACACGCTTTAATTATGTGTATCCGTTTTATAAAAATGAAGGAACTGACGTGAAAAAATAAGCGGAAGGAAATTAAACAACATGTCAAACAGCTGTAACGAGAAGAATCCACTGGTGCATTCCGGCACCTCCCAGGCAGGACGGGTACTTAAAGCCTTGCTGCCTGAAAATGCCCATATCGATGAACGGGATGATGCTGAGCTGATCCTTTTTGCTTCCAGATACGCGGCCTGCATCAACTTTTATGATGTGAATAATGAGGTGGATGGTAACTGGCAATCACTGATGATGATGGATGTTAGTGTTGTGCTTGCCACCGTGGGCCGTCAGGATACCCGTTCATATTTCGATTATATTTCCTCATTGCTTGTACGTATTAAAGAAGAATCGAATCCGGCCAAGCTGAAGAGACTTTACAAAAATATTTTTGATTTCATCTTTACGCTTGCCGTAACAATCAGTGAACAATACAAACAG
This sequence comes from Bacteroidia bacterium, assembly GCA_044228315.1. GTDB lineage: Bacteria > Bacteroidota > Bacteroidia > UKL13-3 > UKL13-3 > CAINMV01. Next base: position 1,085 of record JBGAVF010000237.1, read on the forward strand.
CTTCCCGATGAGATCGCCTACAAAGAATTGGTCAGACGCATCATCACATCGAACCTGTCTGCATATTATCATCAGCTGAAGGAATATTATATCGAGTCGGAACTGGAGTCGCTGCTGCTGAGCACGGATGAGACACTCGATGCCACCGCACCGGTAGCACTCATCACCTCGACCAAGGCCATGGCTACCCTTGATGCATCTTCAATCTGGAACTATACTTTGCCATCCACTTTTGAAACCTATATCAACGGCAACAGCCAGAAAGCGAAAATAAAAAATACAGCTTCGCATACCTTATTCACCGGCATTCTTGACGGGTTTCTGAAACATTATGCACGGGTCATTCAGGAAGCATCAAAAGCCCTGCAGGCAACCCTTGATGATTTTCCGAAGCATTCGCCGCATTATGCTTTGTATCTTACTTTTATTAAGCTGTTCCGGTACGCTCAAAAAAATCTGAATACCTACACGGCTCGTCACCTGCGCTTCTATTACCGCGATGTGCTGCGTATGCTGAACAAACCTTCAGAGCCCGATAAAGCACATCTGATCCTCACGCTCGCGAAAAACACCGCGTTATATGCCCTGCCGGCAGGCTCGGTTTTTAAAGGAGGTAAAAATGCATTGGGACAGGAATTGCTTTATTCCTCCACACAAGAGGTGGTACTCAGCAAGGCAACAGTGAAGCAACTATGCGCCGTGTATACAAAATCGTATAAAAAGAACAACACCACCTATCCGATCATTTATGCTGCGGGTGTTGTGAATTCAGGCGACGGAACAGGCGGTGCCATCAGCAGTGCCGACGGAAGCTGGGCCACTTTCGGTGATGAAAATATTCCCGAAGCAGAGCTTGGCTTTGCAGTATCGTCGCCGGTATATTTTATGGCTGATGGTGACCGAACCGCCAAAGTACGAATGGAACTGAAAGAAGCGCCTTCATTTACGGATGAAGAACTGAAGGGACAGTTCTATGCAAAACTGACCGGCAAAAAGGGATGGATAAAAACGGATGCGGTCACGGTAACTGCCGACGACGAAACGAATACGCTCACATTTGCCGTCAGTATTCCTCCCGATACGGATGCCATAGTGCCGTTTGATAAGAGCATACACAATGGGAATTTCAGTACGGCCGATCCGGTGCTTCAGATACTTTATGTAAACCATGCCGATACGCCGAATGTGGCGCCTTTGCTGCTGGGATGTAAAATAATAAAAGTGAGGTGCGGCTGTGTGGTGAACGGATCAAGAAACTACGTGATCCAGAATGATCAGGGCGCTTTGAATCCTGCCAAGCCTTTCCAGTTGTTTGGAGCCGTTCCACATCTGGGTGCATCGCTCATAATCGGCAGTCATGAAATTCTTGGAAAGAACATTCAGAACGATGTAAAGCTCGCATTGAATATTGAATGGAACGACTTCGAAAAAATAAAAACCGCTGTCACCGGTACCGGACGCAGGGCTGAATTTCATTATTTCAGTGATGGAAACTGGAATGAGATCAAACGCGAAAAATCGGATGAGTTGTATGACTTCAAAGGAAGTGCCGTTCAGCCGGATGTCAGGATTGAAAAGCTAACGATCCCGAAAACGAGCCTGACACCGGCCTATGATGCCAATAGCCTTTTTGATACGGAATCATTGGGCGGATACCTCAGGTTGTCGTTATCCAATAAGGACTACGGACATTCTATTTATGTGCAGCAACTTATGGAATACGGACGCACCGGAAGCTATCATACCAGCTATCCTTCAGCTTCTTCCGGCATCGCCGCTCCTCCACCTGAACCCCTCACCCCGTCGGTGAAATCACTCACTATTGATTATCATACATTTTGCGAATCCGATCTGAGCAGTAAAGATCAGGATGCATTCGACATTCGTCCGTTGCGGTTTTTTCATGTACACCCACTGGGGAATTGCGAACTGGATACTTTTCTCGATGATGATACCTCATTACGCTATGCACCGGTACCTCAGTATGCAAGTGAAGGGGAACTGTATATCGGACTCGTGGATGCGAAGCCTGAAGAAACGGTAAGCATTCTTTTTCAGGTAAGCGATGGCAGCTCTGACCCGTTTGTGGCTCGACAAACCATTGAATGGTATTACCTCGGGAAAAACAACCGCTGGAAAAAATATGATACCAATACACTGGTGGATGCCACCCGTGATTTTACCTGTTCAGGAATTATAAAATTCACGTTGGCCTCCGACATGGCTACAGCGGCCTCATTGCTGGAAGATGAACGGATGTGGATCCGGGCCGTAATTCCGGCCACCGGTGGTGCCTGCCGCATGCTCAGCATACAGGCCCAGGCAGTTCAGGTGCAGCTCACCGATGCCGGTAAATCAGGGGTGTCTTTTTCGGGTGTATTACCTGCCGGGTCCATAAGTAAATTGCAGGTAAGCCGTGCTGAAATAAAAAGTATTGTACAACCATACGATTCATATTCTGGTAAGACCGCCGAATCGGATGAACAGTTTAATCGGCGTGTGAGTGAACGACTGCGTCATAAAGACCGGGCCGTGTCCATCTGGGATTATGAACACCTGCTGCTTCAGCAATTTGAATCGTTGTATAAGGTGAAGTGCCTGAATCATCATTTTGTTGGAGATGCAGATTATGAGCTGCGCCCCGGATGTGTTACCGTGGTAGCAATTCCTGACCTGAATGGGAAGTCGGCCGTTAACCCACTGCGGCCGTACACGCCGGTAGGTACTATCACCGATATGGAATTGTTTTTGAAAAAAAGAATTTCTCCGTTCGTCAACCTGAAGGTTGTTAACCCGGTATTTGAAGAAATTCAACTCGATTTTAAAGTGAAATTCAGAACTGATGACAATGCCTATTATCATGATGTACTCACCAACGACATTGAAGCCTTTCTTACACCCTGGGCTTTCAAAGAAGGCAGCGATATTTCATTCGGAGGCAGCATACGAAAAAGTGTTTTAATAAACTTTATCGAGGAGCGTTCTTATGTCGACTATATCACCTGTGTAAAAATGTATGTGTGGAAGGACGGTACTAAAATAACTGCGGATGTGGATGAAGCCACTGCCACCACAGCGCGCAGTATTCTTGTGAGTTTTGGCGGAAACGCATCAGAGCCAAAGCACAAAATTGATTATAATAATGTATCCTGTAATTGTTAGAAAACAAGATGGATGAAAAATTTTATATACCCAAACAGCGTACGTTAGATCCTTCTCAGGATTTTGCCTTTCTGAGAGCGGAAGGCATTAAGTACATCGAGCGGTTGTCATCCTCCCTGTGGACGGATTACAATACCCATGATCCGGGTATCACCATTCTGGAAGCACTTTGTTATGCCATCACAGAACTGGGTTACCGTGCGTCGTTCGATATGAAGGACCTGCTGGCGGATACAGAAGGCAGAACCTATATACATCAGGCATTTTTTACCGCGCGTAAAATACTCACCAATGCACCCCTCACCGCAGCTGATTACCGGAAAATACTTATTGACGAACCGGGTGTAGCCAATGCATGGATGGTGCCCTATATAGATCCGGATGGTCAAACCCG
>JBGAVF010000238.1:0-4637 GCA_044228315.1 Bacteroidia bacterium
CGCCGGCCCATGAAGATCACGAACAGGATCAAACCCGAAACGGCAATATAATAGGCCCACCGCAATCCTTTTTCCCGAAGCACGTACCGCATCGGGGTCACTTCTTCCTTGTTCGATTTATAGTATTCGTCCCACCATATTTTTTGCTGGGGCAGACATTGCATCATGCGTACAATAAACCCGGCATTGTCAGGCTTGAGTGCATAATAGTTGGTAAAGGCATAGGGCAGGGTGCAGAGAATGATCTTCCCGCTGCCCATTTTTATCTCAGCCGCAATGGATTGTCCGCCTGCATCGGTGGCGATTCGTCGTCGGGTGTTTGAGAATGAATCGAGATAGGATACTACCGAGAAATAATCGTTGCGAATGGTGTATCCGCTGTCGGAGGTTCGCAGGGATTTGCAAAAGTTGAAATGCAACACCGTATCGTGCAGGTAATAGAAAGGCAGGTTGTAATAGCTTTCATTTTTCATGTTCAGCAGTTGCATGAGGGTATCCGGAAAATTTTCGGATGCCATGAACACGGTATTGCCATGCTGGGCAAAATACACCAATGCGTTGCAGTCGTATGCATTCAGGGGCACGGCATCGTTGATGAGCATATAGGTGATTCCGGAATCATCAAAATGTTGTTCGAACTGTTCGCTGGCACTGATATGCACATCTTCCACCGTTTGTGAAGGAAACAGGGAAGGCAGCAAACGGTACAAGGCATACAAACCATACGGCTTGGTATGCGTGGCACTGAAACCCGGGGTCCAGTCAACCGGCTCGTCCTGATTGTATTCCACCAGGGTGGTCACCAGAATAATGGCCAGAAAGATCAGGATATAGCGGTTGCGTTGCTTCATGCCTTATATCCTTTTTGAAGTTGTGAAAGATACTCCTGTGCTTCCGTTACCTGTGCCGCATCGGTTTTAAAGTCCCCGTAGTTGGAGTATTCGAAAAGGCGGGTGAGTTCGAGGAAAGGGGTACGTATTTCCTGGCGTTGAATTTCGAGGTAATAATCGAAGTTGGTTTTATCCTGACGCAGGTGCAGGATGCCGGCTTCGGAAAGTTGCTTGATGGATTTAATATACAGCCAGCGTATGGCCAGGGGGTATTTCTGCGCCTGCATGGCCTGACGGAAAGCGGCCTCAATATCATCTTCACTCTTTTCTGTTTCGGCCAGCAGGGAACCATCGCGTATGTGTCCGCTGCGCCGCAACGGACTTCCGAAACGTTCACTTTTATAAATCCAGAATACCAGCAGTCCGAAAGCGATGAGCGACAGGATCCAGTATATGGCCCGTTTGGTTTGTTCCAGGTCGCGGTTGCTCGAAGAGCCGAAAATTTTCTTCAGAAGCCATATGATAAAACGGTTAAAGAATGAAGGCGAAGGCGGATGGACTTCCCGGTCGTACTGAAACTCCCGTTTCTTGCGCAATTTATCCAGCACGCTCAAATCAACGGGCGCATCCGTTACGGCCTTTGCCATTTCTTCCTCAGGACAATTACAATAACTGAGCATGGCCGATGTGCTGTCGTTCATCGCTGCATGCACAGCGCTGTCGGCAGCCACTACGGCTTCCTGCGCGCCCCGGGTGTGCGCGGCCACAAACTATACCACATAAAGGAGTTGCTTATAATTCTTCTTCCACATCATCATGGCTGTAATGCTCCTTGTTTTTTTCAACCTTGATCGACGGGGCCTCTTCCGGATGGTTCACCCCTCCGATGAGTTCCAGTTTACTGAGCAGGCCGGTGCTTTCATACCGTTCGGAGATAGAAAAATACAGGATGCCCGCATTGATCATATACATAAGCGTAAGTGTAAAATACACCACTGCCACCAGCACCATGCCCGAGGCTGTAAGCAAGGTAAGCACCCAGGTAGGAATGCTGTCGCTGAGAAAGCTGAACTTAAATACCGGCACCAGAATAAGTACCCCGAATTCAAGAGCGATCAGTACCATGAACATGGCCATGGAAAGTACCACTGAATTACCAAAAACAAACCACCATTTGCCTGAAACCAGCGAGAACGAACGGCCAATGGCACGGAAGGGGTTGAAGTTAGTTTCGGCCATGGCAAATGGAAAGAAATAGCAATAGTAAATCAGCGCAATGTAACCCAAAAACAGAAAGAAGGTTCCGTAGGTAGGACCCAGAATTTTAGGCAGGAAGCTGAGCATACCTACCGAGATACCAAAGAAGATGATGAACAGGATCAAGCCAAGCAGGAACCGGAAAAAATTTTTGCGTACCCATTGCCACACTTCTTTCACCGGTATATCGGCCCGCTTTTTTTCTTCGTACAACATAAAATATCCGATAACGGTTATGCTGAAAATAACGGCACCGATAAGTATGAGCGCATAGCCGGCAACCATAAAGAAGATGCCGGAACTGCCGAGGTTTCCCAAAAGGTTACTGCCATAGCGGCTGCCCATACGGAACGAACCCGTGAGCAACTGCAACAAGGTGGAACCTACCATGAGCACCCCGGTGATGATCACCGGGGCCCCGAGGCTGAAGATGACCCGGAACAGGTGTCCGAAATTGGAAAAGGTAAACTCAAAGGTAGCATTGAGTGCCTGACCAAAATCCCGGTCCTGACGTAACTCGATATACTTACGCGTATTTTTTGCCATGAAATTGTTTGAAAGGATAATACACAAAATACCAGAGTATGAAGGCCAGACTCGGCACAATGAAGATGAGAGAGTACCAGCCCAGTGACTGGTAATATCGTGTTACAAAACTTTCGAAGAAGGCGGCGACCAGAAAAACCGGTATCAGCACCACAATGATCTTGATGCCGTCTTTGGCTCCGCGAATGATGGAGGTGGTGCGCTTATAAGTACCGGGAAACAAAAATCCGCTGCCCAGTATAAACCCTGCCCCGCAGGCCAGAATGATGGCGCTGATCTCGAGGGTACCGTGGATCCAGATGGCCAGCATACTGGTTTGCAGCAGGTTTCTTTCGTAAAAGAAATACTGAAACGCGCCCAGCATGATGGCATTCTCCATTTCATTCACCAGGGTGATGATGCAGGCACTTACCCCGGTTATAAACTGATAGAACGATACCCGTATGTTGTTGAAGGCGATGTAAAAGAACATATCGGTTTGTTCCGAATGTCCGTACACATCCATCGGTCGTCCCTGCTGAATGTTATCTAGGGTCATGGCTACGTAATCATCGCCCAGTATGAGGCGCACAAAGCGTTCATCCTTGGCGGCACTCAAAGCTCCAATGGCGGTTGCCAGTACAAACACGATGAAAGAGAAAAGCATTTTATACCGGTGACGGTACATCACCTCCGGGATCTCTTCGGTCCAGAAGGTGATCATACGGTTGCTCCGCTCCTTGCGGTTGCGGTATACCTTGCTGTGAATTTTTACGGCAAGGCTGTTGAGGTATTGCAGCGATTTGGTTTCGGGATAGAACGTACGGGCATAGGCCAGATCATCCGTTACCTGTATGTACAGGTCGGCCAGCTCATCGGCACTGGCCTGCGGATTGTTCATCTGCTCTTCCAGTTGCTGCCACTTTTCTTTGTTCTGTTGTAAAAAAACCGTTTCCCGCATGCCTGTATATCCGGGCAATTTATAAAATATCCTGAATTACCCGCGAAAAAAAACCGTAAAAAACAAGGACATTATTTTCCGAACCCTGGTATCAAAAATCAAATAAAATACAGGGGATTTTTACCCGGCATCCCCCGGGGTGTGGAACAGGGTTTCGGGGCGCTCTGAAAATCAGCTGAAATGCAGGTTTTACGGGCTTTTCAAAGTGTGGAAAAAAAGCAGCACAGCGGGTATTTTCAGTTAGGTTACACGGGCATTTTGTTGTATTTTCGAGGGCTTTAAGAAAAGCACTTTTTTCACCCTAAAACGCAGTATGAAAAGTAACGCGCAAAACGCAAGTATGGAAGAACAACAAAAAGAGAACAGAGGAAATTACGGAGCTGATAATATTCAGGTTCTGGAGGGACTGGAAGCCGTTCGTATGCGGCCGGCCATGTACATTGGTGATGTGGGCATCCGCGGATTGCACCACCTGGTATATGAGGTGGTGGATAACTCCATTGATGAGGCCCTGGCCGGTTATTGCAAGAACATTGTGGTAACCATACATACCGACAACCACATTACCGTGGTGGACGATGGACGTGGTATTCCAACCGGGATGCACACAAAGGAAAATAAAAGCGCGCTCGAAGTGGTAATGACCGTGCTGCATGCCGGCGGTAAATTTGATAAAGACACCTATAAAGTATCAGGTGGTCTGCATGGTGTGGGTGTATCCTGCGTAAATGCGCTGAGTACCCTGTTGCGTGCCGAGGTACACCGCGATGGACAGGTGTTCATGCAGGAATATGAATGCGGAAAACCGAAAGCACCGGTTTCGGTTATTGGCACAGCCAACGACACCGGAACCATCATCAGCTTCTGGCCCGATGCTTCCATCTTCATCGAAACCGTATATCGTTTTGAAACCCTCTCATCGCGTTTGCATGAGCTGGCATACCTCAACCGGGGTATCAACATATCGCTGGTGGATGAACGTGAAACCGACGACAACGGAAACTTTAAAAAGGAAACCTATTACAGCGAAGGCGGCCTCCGCGAATTTGTGAGCTACCTCGACG
>JBGAVF010000239.1:0-4617 GCA_044228315.1 Bacteroidia bacterium
GATGCCGGTTTGGGATTGCGGCTTGATTTTAGTTTCTTTGTGGTGCGGCTGGATGCAGCAGTTCCTGTATATGATCCCCGGATTTCGGCCAAATACGTGCCCGATCATTGGGTGATAAAGGAGTTGAATTCGTATGCAGGTTTTGCAAAACAGCTAACATTAAATCTTGCCATTGGTTTACCGTTTTAAAATCATACTGGTTGTTTTTTCAGCACTTGTGTTCTTTCAATGCAAGAAAGACAAACCTATGTTCACCGCAATTCAGAAAATTAAGCTGGGAAACCTTATCGACGACCGGATGGATCAGCTGATGTCGGCTAAATACATCGACAGTGCCAGCTTTCCTGAGGCATATAATCTTATACTGAGTAACCTGAATAAATTACAACCCTCGCTTCAGAACTTTTTTAATTTCTATAATCCCCGGTTCCGGGTTTTCAATGATTCGGCAAAACTGATGTTTACTTCCCCGAACGGGAAGATTTATATGTCGACGGGCATACTCCGCACACTTCAAACATTCGATGAGTTACAGGCCATCATGTGCCATTGCCTGCATCACGTTGATAACTATGATATCATTACGGTTATTGACCGGAAGTACGGCGTGAATGCATTTGAAGCCGCGTATTATTCAAGAGATCTGGGTAAACTGCCCGACATCGAAAACACCATAATCAATGCCACCTTCGATTCGGATATGGAACGTGAGTCGGATGATTATTGCAACACTGTAATGAAGAGTATGTCTCAGGATAAGGCACTGGCCCTCGCCTATATCAATCTTTACTTCTCATTTCATCAGCAGGATACAGATTTCTTTCTTTCGCACCACAACTACGACAACCGAATTTATAATCTGTTACTGAATACATCATCCAACGGTGCTGATTATCGGGCCAAGATTGCGGATTATGAAAAATTCCTGAAACTGATTCCCTGAGAATATGTCTGCCGATTTACGTATCACATTGGTACAGACCCCCCTGTTTTGGGAAGATGCGGAAGCCAACCTGAATCATCTGGAGTCGTTATTGCAAGGGATTCACGAAACTGACCTTATTATATTACCGGAAATGTTCACCACCGGTTTCAGTATGCACCCGGAAAGGCTGGCAACGGAAAGTTTTGAAAAAGGGCTGCAATGGATGCGTAAAACGGCAATGCGCAGGAACCTCATCGTTTGCGGAAGTATGATGTGCCGTGAGAATGACCGGTATTTCAACCGGCTTGTATGGATGAAACCCAGTGGGGAATACCTTTCGTACAATAAAAAGCATCTGTTCACATTAGGCGACGAGCATGCACATTATATAGCCGGTGATGCGTCATTTATCGCTACGGTTCATGGGGTGAAAGTGAAACCATTAATATGTTATGATCTGCGCTTTCCGGTTTGGAGCCGGAATACCATACAAACCGGTGAACCTGATTACGACCTGCTGATCTACGTAGCCAACTGGCCGGAACGTCGTATTCAGCACTGGGAAAAGTTACTGCACGCAAGGGCTATTGAAAATGTTTGCTATGTGGCCGGAGTCAACCGCATAGGTGCGGATGGCAACGGGATGGCGCATAACGGAAGAAGTTTGTTCTGCGATTTTAAAGGAGAAGCGATGCTTTTGGCCGATGATGAAACCGTTGTACGTACTTTTGTTTTGGATATTCAGGCACTGCATGAATACCGTAAAGCATTTCCTGCATTGAACGATGGAGATGCGTTTACTTTTTTATAAAACGATCCATCCGTATCTTGTTCTTCTCACGAATCTCGATAAAATACATTCCCTCCGAAAGAAAAGAACAATCAATGCTTTCTTCCGTTGCGGTTATTTCATAATTCCGGATGAATTGTCCCTGCACATCATAAAGTATTACTTGAGTAACCCCGTTGTTCTCATCCAAACGGATATGTAATCGATCGGTCACCGGATTGGGATAAAATCCGGGTTCGGTTGATTCCGTCACCTGAGGCAGGCCATTGGGATTTAGAATTGTACTGTCGAGAATAATGTTTTCATCACCCGGCAAATAGGCTGTATATGTGAAATAACAAAGCATCATCTCATCATTGGTGCCTTCACCCAGCGTCACATTTTTTGGGGGGCTCGATGGGTTGAATACGTTGTTGGAGGTATTGTCGTACGTGGCTGTCCCATAAATACGGGCACTTTTGGGTACCTTTATTACTTTCTGAAAAGTGTAGGCTCCCTGCCAGTGAAAATCCCAGTCAGGAATACGAATAAGCGGTGTAGTATCGGTAGTGGCGTTGGGAACAAAATACACCTTGTACGACTTCCCGATCAGGTGCATGTGAGGTGCAACGGATATGATGCTTGCATCATAAAGGCTCGACATGATATACGTTTGGTTAAAGGTTTTCACGGTATTGGCCGGAATATAAAGTGGGCCGTTGGTGAGTGAACCATTGCCAACGGTTCCGTGATGCAGGATCGGAGCAACAAATACCTCTCGGGGTGTAGCTGTGCTGCTGAATTTCAGGTGACAACGCGTGCTGTCTTTTTTCGTCATACTTCCCGGAGCATAATGGATCTGTACGATAAAATAGGAATTTGCCTTTAATTTTATGCCCATTCCCGAGGGAATATCAATGAGGTTTCCTCCCGGTACCCATCCCCCGATCAACTCTGCTGTGCCCGAACCAACCCCGCCTCCTGAACTGGAATACCCCGGGTCGGGGTCTGCGTCATCCAGATTCTTGCAGGTTTGAGCAGCATCCTGAAAAAGTAAAATATGATGCACAATGGATTTGTTCATGGGTTCAAACTCAAGTTGTGCAATGAACTTATCAACCGTGAAACCGGTCGGGATGGCAAAGCAGCGGTATACATCCGAATTCGATCCTACAGAATACACCGGTATGCTGAATGTTTTATCGGGTGACTGCATTTTTATTCCGTTGGAAAACACAGGAACCTGTGGGGCATTGGCCAGATTTCCTGCCGGGGCACCGCCATTAACCCAATCGGTGATCGCAGCTCTATCGGCTGCCGATAAAATGCGTTCACCCTTAAAATGACGGTATGAAGCATCGGCATGCCAGGGCGGCATACGACCGGCCGATGTAGCCGAACGAATGCTCATGGCATAAGCCTGGGCATCGTTATAGCTTTCCAGTTTGAACGGTGCAATACCACCGCTTCGATGGCATTCAGTGCAGTTGGAATAGATTATTTTTGCAACCTTATCACTCCAGGTTGGAGTTTGTGCAATTCCAAACTGACAGGAAAGAAAAAAAATGGCAAGAAAATATCTTTTCATAGCAGATAGTTATAGTAGCTTCCTTACAAAAATACTAAAATGCCTGATTTGTGCAGCATTTCCCTTATTTATTGTTACCTGTTCGAAGCCGATGACGCTGAAAGAAGCCCTCACTTTTGAGGATTCCACCCGGGTATTTAATGATACCTCGCAGTTTCGATTACATTATATAAAAGAAGGGTATGCATCATGGTATGGGGATGAATGGAACGGACGATTGACCCACTCCGGTGATACTTTTTATTCCTGGAAGTATACGGCAGCGAGTGCTACGGTTCCCATAGGAACCGTATTGAAGGTGACCAATATCAGGAACGGATTGTTTGTATATGTAAAAGTGAACGACACATTTCCTCCCTGGAACCGGAGATCGCTTGATTTGAGCAAAGGCGCTGCACGCAAGCTTGATATGATAGAGGCCGGTGTTGAGAAAGTGAAGATAGAACGGATAGACCCGGTTGATAATAAATGATAACCGGATCAGGGCATGAAGTAGTGATATACACTCGCCGATAAACTGTTGATCTCATCGGCCAGGTCACTTACTTTTTCCCCTTTCGTCATCACCGTGATGAGATAGGTATGTGTACCGGTGTAAACGATACCCGATTCATGCAGCTGGCGGATATTTCCGGATACATTTTCTCCGAATTTATGAGCCACAATAACATTTTTCGGCAGTTCACGGGTGAGCCCGCGGTTGAAGGTGGAATTCGATAACAGGCTCAGTGCAAACGAAGAATTGTCTTTTGAAAGATAGGATGCATTGTAAAGTACACTCATGAACTTAGAGTAATCTTTGGGTGTAATGGTGTAATAACGGTCGTGCATATCCATGGCGTGCAACCCTAAACTGGCAAATAGTTTGTTCAATTCATTGATGTCGGCTTCCCGGTTCAGTAGGAGGGTGGCGTAGTTGTCCGACTTCACGATCATCTGATATAAAAGATCTTTTATAAGATACGGAACGCCGGGTTTTATTACCTGATCCTTATAGGTCTGGCTGGGTACAATGGCTTCTTTCTCCAGTATAAGTGTCTTGTTCAAAATCTCCGGGTTCACTTCTGATTTTTTAAGATAGATGATCAGCACGGCAAGCTTCATCAGACTTCCCGGATAATACCCTTCTTCATCATTCACCCCGATCCATCGTTCATTGTCAAGATCTTTCACATATATAGAAGCTGATTTAATTTTTCCGGTATTGATTCCGTTAGAAATAAGTTCGGAAAGGGAATTGCTTAGCACATTGAGTTCTTTCGACGGGGTAATATCATCAACCAGCAGAATGGGGCGTGTCAATCCACCGTTCTTCTCACGTATTACTTTGGTATT
>JBGAVF010000240.1:0-4603 GCA_044228315.1 Bacteroidia bacterium
CGAGCGGTACACGTTCGTCATGACTCATCATCTCCCCTACCCTGTAGTCTCCGATGATCAGGTTAAAAACCCCTTCCGGTATATTGTTTTTCTTCAGCACATCCTGCAGCAGATGCTGACAAGCAATCGCCGATAATGGTGTCTTTTCTGAAGGTTTCCAGATGCATACATCTCCGCACACAGCAGCTATCATGGCGTTCCAGCTCCATACGGCCACCGGGAAATTAAATGCCGATATAATGCCAACAATACCCAACGGATGCCATTGCTCGTACATGCGGTGTCCGGGACGTTCACTGTGCATGGTTAAACCGTATAACTGACGAGATAAGCCCACTGCGAAATCGCAGATGTCGATCATCTCCTGTACTTCACCCAGCCCTTCCTGCAGACTTTTCCCCATTTCATAACTTACCAGCCAGCCCAGTGCACTTTTATTTGCACGCAAAACCTCACCATACTGCCGAACTACTTCACCACGGTGCGGTGCGGGCAAATTACGCCAGTAAAGAAAAGCTTCGCAGGCTTTATTAATTAATGCTTCATAATCCTGGGAGGTTGCAAATTTTACAGAAGCGATGGGCTTCCCGTCCACTGGAGAATGTATGATTCGTGTATCATTGCCGGATCCTCCTATCCATTGAGTGCCTGTACTGCCGGCTTCATTAACGGAAACAATGCCAAGTTGTGAAAGATATGTTTGCATGGAAATTCGATACAATTAAAAAATGATTGTTACTGAATGGTTGTTACAAAGCGAAGGAATTTAGTACTTACGACGGCGACTTGCAGGTTTGTCGTCACGGTATGAACCGCCCTGACCTCCGCCTCGTCCATATCCGCCACCGAATTCTTTTTTGCGGGGGAAACCGCCACCACCCCGACTTCCCGAATCTTTCGGAGGGCCGGTGCGCTTACCGGGGCCGCCTTTGTTGGCATCATTCATACGGATCAAACGGCCGTCGAAATATTTACCATCGAAGGTGCTGATGAATACCGGCGCAGAATCGGCATCCACTTCAAAAAAGGTATTGGTTTCCCGAAGGTCAATTTTGCCAAGAACCTCTTTTTTAAGGTTGGTTTCATCGAGGATAAACTGCAGAAACTGCGCTTTATAGAAGCCGTCTTTCGAGCCGATATTCACAAACAGCTTCACAAAACCTGAATTGTCTTTGCCTTCAAAGTCACGTTTGTTACCATCGGTGCGGGCATTCAGATCATACGCGTTGTCGTAATATTTAAGGAACTTATTGAACTCCAAAGCTGCAACACGTTTCAGTACATCTTCCTTACTCATATCGGCAAATTTTTCCTGAAGTGCCGGCATGTAAGTTTCGTATTCTCCATGCGTTGCATCAACTTCTAACAGCTTGTCCATAAAGCTGAAAAACTGTTTACGGCAAACATCCGAACCGGTAGGTATATCCATTTTATGGAAACGGGCATTCACAATTTTCTCGATCTGACGGATCTTGTGAAGTTCCTTGCTATGGCAAATCGACATGCAGATACCGTGCTTTCCGGCACGGGCCGTACGGCCTGCACGATGCGTATACAATTCGATCTCATCGGGCAATTCATAGTTGATCACATGCGTAATTCCTTCCACATCAATACCGCGGGCAGCCACGTCGGTGGCGATGAGCAGTTGCAGTGTCTTCTGACGGAATCGCTGCATTACCTTGTCGCGTTGCTGTTGTGTAAGATCCCCGTGCAGGGCTTCAATATCGTATCCTTCCTTGATCAGTTTCTCAGTAATATCCTGTGTAGCCATCCGGGTACGGCAAAAGATGATACCATACATACCCGGGTTAAAATCGATCAGTCGTTTCAGTGCTTCGTACCGGCTGTGGGCTGCGGTAACAAAATACTGATGATCAATATTCTCATTGGCGGTGTTCTTTTTACCAACCGTTACTTCCTGAGGGTCGGTCATGAACGTACGTGAAATGGCACGTACCTCGGCCGGCATGGTAGCACTGAATAACCAGATACTTTCACGGTTGATGGTATTTTTCAGTAAAAACTCAATGTCTTCGCGGAATCCCATATTCAGCATTTCGTCGGCCTCATCCAGAATCACATATTTTATCTTTTCCAGGTGAATGGCTTTGCGTTCAATAAGGTCGATAAGACGGCCCGGTGTGGCCACTACAATCTGAACTTTGTTTTTAAGTGCTTTCATCTGCATCACAATGGATGCACCGCCGTACACAGGCTCAACGGCCATGCCGGGCTGGTACTTGCGGAATTCGCGGATATCGTTCACAATCTGTAAACAAAGTTCACGGGTTGGGCACACTATGAGTGCCTGAGGATATTTTTCGTCTTTATCAACTAATTGTAATAAGGGAAGTCCAAAGGCAGCGGTTTTTCCGGTTCCTGTCTGAGCCAGACCAACAAAGTCGGTGGTACCGTTTAATAAAATCGGGATAGCTTTTGTCTGAATTTCTGTGGGAGCTGTAAAACCTAAATCGTTTACCGCTTTTATAAGATCTTCATTCAGTCCTATCTCTTCAAATGCATTCATATAATTCGAGGGTATAATTAAAGCGCAAAGGTACGCATTAATAAACGGGTATCCGGGTTTTTTATAGTACTGCTTTTACGGCAGTATTCCGAAGAAAAAATGATATTTCTTTTCCGTACTCCCAATTGTGGAAAGAACCATACGGTGCGTGCATCAAAACGATTGGGAATATACCCTACAAATGATAAATTTACCACTTTTACCAGTCAAGTAACCATGTCGGAAGAATCGAATAAGATCATATGTCCCAATTGCCAGACCCCGGTGGATGTCAGTGATGTGCTGCATGCCCAGGTAGAGGCGGAATACAAGGCAAAATACAATACCAAGTGGAAGGAAGAGGTTTCGAAATTGCAGGAAGAAAAGCGGAAGATGGACGAGCAGGCGGCCACCCTGATGAAACAACGCGAGGATTTTGAGGCTACACTTCAGCAAAAGCTGAAAGAGCAACTGGGGTTGCAAGTGAAACAGAAGGAACAGGAAATACGCATGCAACTGGCCCAGGAAAATGAAGAATCGGCAGCGGCCATGCGGCGTCAACTCGATGAGAAACAGGCACAGCTAAAAGATTATTACAATACAAAAACAGCGCTGGAAGATCTGCGCCGGGATAAAGAGGTACTTGAAGAACGCTTACGGGCTGACTTCTCGGATAAACTACGACTGGAATCTGAACGCATAAGGCAGGAAGCCCAGAAGCAAAGTGAGCAAAAGGCCCGAATGCAACTGGATGAACGGGAACATATTATAAACCAGTTGAAAGAACAGCTGCAGGAGGCGCAGCGCAAAGCCGAACAGGGATCGATGCAAATTCAGGGCGAGGTGCAGGAACTGGCTATAGAAGATTACCTTAAAACCACCTTCCCGCTGGATACCATTGATGAAATACGTAAAGGCGCCCGGGGCGGTGATTGTATGCAAATAGTGAATACGCATACCCGTGCCAACTGTGGCATTATTTACTACGAAAGCAAACGTACCAAGGATTTTCAACCCCAGTGGATCGAGAAATTCAAGGAAGATATACGAAACCAGAATGCACAGTTTGGGGTGCTGGTGACAGAAGTGATGCCCAAAGGCATGACTCGTTTCGGCCTCCGCGACGGCATCTGGATTTGTACTTTTGAGGAGTTCAAAGGCCTGAGCATGGTGCTCCGTGAATCGGTTATATTGCTGAATAATGTGAGCCTCTCGCAGGAAAACAAAGGAGAAAAAATGCATATGCTCTACGACTTTCTTACGGGCAATGAATTCCGTCAGCAGGTAGAAGCCATTGTAGAGGGATTTACCTACATGAAGCGCGACCTCGATAGTGAGAAACGGGCCATGGAAGCCATCTGGAAGAAACGTGAAAAACAAATACAAAAAGTGCTATTGAACACCACTCACATGTATGCCAGCATTAAGGGCATAGCCGGAAATGCCATCAGCGAAATTCGCCTGCTTGAACTTTCCGCATCCGAAGACACATCAGAATTACCGGAATAAACCAACAACTACACCTGACATCAATCCTATACCTGCCTATGAAATCGTTACATCTTTTTTTATTGTTACTGGTACTAAGCCTTACAGCCCTGGCCCAGCAGGAAGAAAAAGGCTATGTTCCTGCCGGTACCGACTACCGAAGCACCGCCAATAAATATTACTGGAAAAACCGTCCTCCGTTTCCGGGGTACTGGCAACAGGATGTAGATTATGCCATCGTGGCCAAACTGGATGATTCGCTGGATGTTATCGACGGAGAGCTTACACTCACCTATTTCAATAACTCACCGGATATTTTACAGGTGGTATATTTTCATCTGTACCAGAATGCCTTTATGCCGGGCAGCTACTATGATAACCTGCAAAAGAATAACAATGTTGTTACGGTTTATGGCAGGAATGAGAAGGACAAAAAATGCGAAGAAGTGGAATCGGTGCTGGTAAATAATGTGCCGGTATCACCGGTGATGGACAACACTATCATGAAGATCACATTGCCTCAGGCTTTGCCATCAGGCGGTTCGGTTGTTTTTAAAATTAAATTTAAAACGTATTTCGGTGATGGAGGGAATGTTCGGCGCCGCA
>JBGAVF010000241.1:0-4595 GCA_044228315.1 Bacteroidia bacterium
AATACCGAAGCATGCGAAGTCACTATGCGTTTACAGATGTTGTGCAAGGTAACGATGCGAGTTGTTGTATAATTTAATACGTCCACTTCCGGATTTCATTTTATGTTTGTGCACCGAAATTATTTACCATGACACCAGTACTTGTAATTCACGGCGGAGCCGGTACCATTCTTAAAAGTGAAATGACCGATGCGCGGGAAGCGGCGTATACCCTGGGTCTGAAGCAGGCCCTTCGGGCCGGATATGCCATACTGACATCGGGAGGCACTTCACTCGATGCCGTGGAAGCAGCCGTTACAGTGCTTGAAGACAATCCCTTATTCAATGCCGGAAAAGGCAGTGTGTTCAATGCCGCCGGCAAACATGAAATGGATGCCTCCATTATGAACGGTGCCGACCGCAGTGCCGGAGCCGTAACGGGGGTGCACACCATTAAGAACCCGGTGCAACTGGCTAAAACCGTGATGCAAAAAAGTGAACACGTGATGTTGTGCGGAGAAGGGGCAGAAGCCTTTGCCCGCATACACGGGTTGGCAACTGAAACAGATGCCTATTTCTTTGATGCATTCCGGTATGAGCAGTGGCAGAAGATCAAAGCCACCGACACCTTTCAGCTCGATCATACATCGGAAAAGAAATTCGGTACCGTAGGGGCCGTGGCCCTCGATATGCACGGCAACCTGTCAGCAGCCACAAGTACGGGGGGCATGACGAACAAGCGATTCGGCCGCATCGGCGATACGCCCATCATAGGGGCCGGAACCTATGCCAATAACAATACCTGTGCGGTGAGCTGCACCGGGCACGGGGAATTTTTTATGCGCAGCGTGGTGGCCTATGATATCAGTTGCCTCATGGAATACCGTGGACTATCCCTGAAACAGGCCTGTGAAAAAGTGGTGATGGAGAAGCTGGTTACCCTGGGTGGCGAAGGCGGTGTTATAGCCCTGGATGCACAAGGCAATTACGAACTCTGCTTTAATTCGGAAGGCATGTACCGGGGCTGGCAATCGGGTGAAACAGCGGAAACCGCTATATACAGGTAATACAGGGCTTCCGATAACGCATTCCGGAAGTGACAAAAGGGGCCTTTACAGGCTCGTGTTCAGCCGGTTACGGGCAATAAATTCCATGGCATATCATACCTGTAAAATCCCTATCTTTGCGCCTCAATTTTTAAACGTATAATCTTCATACATTTTTTATGAGCGCACAAACTGCACCGAAATACAAAGTTAAAGATATCTCATTGGCTGAATGGGGTAGAAAAGAAATTCAACTGGCAGAAGCCGAAATGCCGGGACTTATGTCTCTGCGCAAAGAGTACGGCGATTCAAAGCCACTGGCCGGAGCCCGTATCGCAGGCTGCCTGCACATGACCATTCAAACCGCTGTGCTTATTGAAACACTGGTGCATCTGGGCGCTGAAGTTTCCTGGAGCTCATGCAATATCTTCAGTACACAGGATCATGCGGCTGCTGCCATTGCTGCTGCCGGTGTTCCGGTATTTGCCTGGAAGGGTATGAACAACGAAGAGTTCGACTGGTGTATTGAGCAAACCCTGCATGCCTTCACCGATGGCAAGGCCCTCAATATGATCCTCGACGACGGAGGTGACCTTACCAATATGGTTTTCGATAAATATCCGGAGCTTGCCAAAGACATCAAAGGTCTTTCGGAAGAAACCACTACCGGTGTTCACCGTTTATATGAGCGCGTGAAAAAAGGTACGTTACTGGTTCCTGCCATCAACATCAACGACTCGGTGACCAAATCGAAATTCGATAACAAATACGGATGTAAAGAAAGTCTGGTGGATGCCATCCGCCGTGCTACCGATATTATGATGGCCGGTAAAGTGGCTGTAGTAGCCGGTTATGGTGATGTGGGTAAAGGATCGGCCGCATCGCTTGCCGGTGCCGGTTGCCGTGTGATCGTGACCGAGATCGACCCGATCTGTGCGCTTCAGGCCGCTATGGACGGATACCAGGTAATGCCAATGGATAAAGCCGTGGAGCATGCCCAGATATTTGTTACAGCTACCGGTAATGTGAACATCATCCGCGACCGTCATTTCAAAAAGATGCGCGATAAGGCCATCGTTTGTAACATCGGTCACTTCGACAACGAAATTGATATGGCCTGGTTGAACAAAAACTACGGAAATACCAAATCCACCATCAAACCACAGGTGGATATATATAATGTAGACGGAAAAGATATTATTGTACTGGCTGAAGGACGTTTGGTGAACCTGGGTTGTGCCATGGGCCACCCGAGCTTTGTAATGAGTAACTCATTCACCAACCAGACCCTGGCTCAGCTGGAGCTCTGGAAAAATTCGGCCAACTACAAAAAAGACGTATATGTGTTGCCGAAGATCCTGGATGAGAAAGTAGCCGCGTTGCACCTGGCCCACGTAGGTGCCGAGCTGGAAACCATGGATACCGAACAGGCCGATTATATCGGTGTGAAGGTGACCGGTCCGTTCAAAAACGATATGTACCGTTACTAAGAAGAATACCTCCGGGTATTACAAAAGCCGTCTGATATGATCAGGCGGCTTTTTTTTTGTGGATTAACCATTCTTTTCCATAGTTTTGATTCAAAGAGATCATGCCATGCGAAGCGTTTTTCTACTTGTTTTATCCATCAGCCTATTGCTTGCTTCCTGCACACGCAGCACGCGTATTGGCCATACACGCTATCCTACAGGCACCGCTGAGGCAAAGCGCAAACCTGAATCATACAAAGCAATTCGGAACATTCCGTTGCCTGTTCCGGAGAAAGTGGTTCCTGCAGAAACAGACAGCGCATATACTTCCTCATCCGTTCAGACAAAACAAGAGAAGCATGGAAAACCGGTTGACCATGCCGTTAAATCGAACCCGGTACTCCCTGCCCCATACCATGAAACCCTTCGCATAAGTCCGCCCGATAGCACCATTGC
Organism: Bacteroidia bacterium; assembly: GCA_044228315.1. GTDB lineage: Bacteria > Bacteroidota > Bacteroidia > UKL13-3 > UKL13-3 > CAINMV01. Next base: position 2,951 of record JBGAVF010000241.1, read on the forward strand.
ACTGGATACCTTTGCGGTGTTGCAGGAATCGGCGCGGTTGCTAAAAATATCTAATGCATCCTTTTTGGTGGGTTTTATACTAGGATTCTTTATTCAGTTAGTTTTATTCATTTTTTTAGGGGTGATGATTCTGGGATCACTGGTAGTGCAATTATTTTTATTAGGTATAAATCTTATAGATACGATTACGTTGCCACCTATTGAATTACCTTCAATACTTTATTACTTGGAAGGATTAAAGTTTTTGACCCGTTTGGTGTGGTTGTATTTTTCCGGCAAGTACTGGATTAAATTCGGCCAATGGCAAGCATTGGCTTTTAAAAACAAGAAAACCAGGTCGTCTTATATCCTACATATTATTGCGTTGGTGTTATTTGCAATCAATATCTCATGGCTGGCACTTATCGGAATTCTTATCTTGATGTAATAATTCATCGGGTGTCTCAAACTCAGGAACTTAGTAAGTCATTTATAAAAAGAAGAAAAAAAGCTTTAAATTGCTAGTTCAGGAATTAAAAAGTAATAGGATTAACCCGAAAAATAAACGAGAAGAAGTAAAAGAGTAATTTTAACTTAAGAAGCGGCAAGATTTTATCTATTAAAAAACAAGAAAATGAAAAAGAATTTAAAATGCATTTTGTTGCTGAATTTTTTTCTTTTTTCGTGCACTCATACTACCCGCATCGGCCATACCTCGTATCCGCTAGGCAACGCCAAAAAGCAACTTGCTTCAACCCGCGCAAAAGTATTGAACGCACCGCATCAGCTGCTGCCTATTGAAGCCCAAAAAGATACTGTTGTTGCTGCTGCATTCGATGCGGCGATGCCCAAAGCGATTCATAAAAACAAGCAGTTAAATAAAAAGTCTACTGCTTCTGTTGCGCCGATTATGCATGAACGAATTCATATTGCTTGCACGGACGGTAATGAGCCTGTCGACACCGGTGTTGTAGTTGATCAATCATCTGTATTATTGCGGATAGCAAATATTTCCTACACTGTCAACTTCATTTCAGGTATTTTATTAATGGCATTTTACGTGTTGTTAATTGTAGGAATTATATCCGGAATTTTAGGTACGGTTCCCGTGGATTTGTCCTTAGCAATAATAGGAGTAGTTGTCTTTGGATTGCTCAGCTTTGTGGCATCCATTGCATGGTTAACCTCATCACTGATTTTTTGGATCAAATACGGGAAATACAGAAGCCTTATTCGTGAAATGGAGGAAACACGAAAAAAGTACATATATCATATTGTTACATTAATTTTAACCGGAATAGGTATTTTAATTACAGCCATTCAGTACATCATCAGTATGTTCCGTTAAGCCCCTTTTATCGGTATTTTGTAAGGGCAGGAAATCCCAGTATCTTCGCCCGTATGCAACTTTGCATTGATGCCGGCAACACACAGGTGAAATACGGGGTGTTCAAAAACCGTCGCCTTATTCATAAGGATATGTCGGAGCTACTCGATGTGACTTTACTGGAAAAGATCATCCGGCAGTTTTATCCGGAACGAGCCATCCTTTCTTCGGTACGAAAGCGGGATCCGGCCTTTCTGAAAGCCGTAAAGAATGTCTGTGCGCTAACCGAATTGTCGCATACCACCGCGCTTCCCATAGCTCTCGATTATAAAACCCCGG
>JBGAVF010000242.1:0-4588 GCA_044228315.1 Bacteroidia bacterium
ATTCATTAAAGCCTGGAATGCATTGCCGGAATTCCGTCAGGACGCGCAACTCTACACCTGGCTGTACCGTATCGCCACCAATGAAGCCCTTAATTTTCTGCGAAAAAAGAAAAGCCGCAACAACGTGTCGCTCAGCGGGGATGAATATGATCTCAGTGCCACCCTGGCCTCAGCTTCCTACTTCAACGGAGATGCCCTGCAGTTGAAACTGCAGCAAGCCATTCTTACCCTCCCCGAAAAACAGCGGATCGTGTTCAATATGAAATATTTCGATGCTATAAAATACGAAGACATGTCGGAGATCCTCGAAACTTCCGTGGGCGCTCTGAAGGCTTCGTATCACCATGCCGTTAAGAAAATAGAAGCCTATATCAGTGCAGGAAATTAAACCATCTGAAACAAAATACATCTTATAAGCATACATGGAACCCGACAACGATAACCACCCAACGCCACCGGAATCAAACCTGCCGGCAGGGAATCCGTTCACGGTTCCGGAAGGTTATTTCGATGCCCTATCCGGGAAAATCATGTCACGCATTGCCGTGGGCGATTTTGAAGAGAAGTCCTCTCCGTTCACTGCACCCGAAGGCTATTTTGAATTGCTCTCCGAACAGGTGATGGCAAAAAAGAACCGGTCTTCATTTGACGAACATGAGGATGCATTTTTCCTGCAACAAGCGGAAACGATTCAATCCGAAATTACGATCCGGGAACGGGCCGGAACCCTGCTCCCCTTCGAAACACCGGAAGGTTACTTTGAGAAACTCAGTGCTCAGATCGGGTCGAAAACATACGCTAAATCAGCATCCGGAAGTGTGCTCTACTTCAGAATACGGCGCTGGGTTCCGGCCGCTGCGGCTGCCGTGCTCGTGATCATGATCCAGTTATTTACTACGCCGGGGACCCCGTCGGTAGCCGCTTCCAGCACCATCACAGGCGACAGTCTCACCACAGAAGAAATTGCCCTGCATCTGGAAAAAGCCGATGTGGATGAAGATATACTGGTGAAATCAGTGGACGTCTCTTCCCTCTCGGTATACCGGAATGAAGCGGCACCTGCCAATGAAGCCGAAGAACAAAAAATACTGGACCAGATCGATGCCAGCGATATTTCGATCGATATGTAACCCCTTAAAAGTAAAAATCAGCACCATGAAACCCATTTATATATTCCTGTTTATTTTGTTCGGCTCGGCGCTTGAAGCCACAGCCCAGCCGGGACGCGACAAGGTGGAACAATACCGCATCGCCTTTATCACCAAACGGCTCGACCTTACCGTGGAAGAAGCCAAACAATTCTGGCCCGTGTATAATAAATACCAGGATGAACTGGAAGCACTGCGCAGGAACAACAAAACCGATCTCGACAATATCGATTTTTCGAAAATGAGTGCTGATGAAGCTGACGCCAAAGCCAAAGAAATGATCGCTCAGAAACAGGCAGAACTCGATGTGCAGAAAAAATACTACGGGGAATTTAAAAAAGTAATACCACCCCAGAAAGTGCTGATGCTGATGAAAGCAGAAAAAGACTTTAAAGCCCAGCTGGTGAAACTGCTCGCCGAACGAAAACAAGGCAAGCAATAAGACCATACCTTTCCCCATAAGAAAAACCCTGTCGCATTGCGCCGGGGTTTTTTATTTGCAATTATTTGTTATTCAATTATTTACACTTCCTTTCTTGTTTTCAACGGAAACCCAAAACCAAAACCGCTTTAAATTGTTACTCTACCTGTATCAATACAACAGACTTTATGGTTCATATCGGAGAAAAAATTAAAAACCGCATTGAAGAAACCGGCATTTCAAAAAGTGAATTCGCCCGTCGTATCAACAAAGCCCGTCAGAATATTGAGATCATTTTCAATAAAAAATCGATTGATACCCAGCTCTTACTTGAAATAAGCAAGGCCCTGGATTATGACTTTTTCCAGCATTACTACAATCACAATTACGCAACCAATATTGTTAGTGATTTCCAGAAATTGCAGAATGAATTACACGCCCTCAAATTCGAGCACAGCCAGTTACTGAAAAAATACGTAGAAGTTCTCGAACGCAAATCAGCCTGACAGAAGTAACGTACGATCTGTTTACAGGCTCTGCGTGTAAAGCAATTCAATAATCTCGCCCCCGGTTTTGTACCTTTGATGCGTGCTAACCAACCGTCAGATTTTTCTCGCACACCAGGCACAAACCTCTCCTGCTCCGGTGGGTATTGAGGCCGCTCATGCCTCGGGTGTAACCATTACCGACATTCATGGGAAACGCTACACCGATCTTATTTCCGGTATCGGCGTAAGTGCGGTGGGTCACTGCCATCCGCATGTGGTGAAGGCGGTACAACAACAAGCCGCCACGTATATGCACCTCATGGTATACGGAGAATACATTCAGACGCCTCAGACCCGACTCGCCGAAAAACTGGCTTCATTGCTTCCTCCGTCTCTGCAGTGTACATATTTTGTAAACAGCGGTGCCGAAGCTATTGAAGGGGCCATGAAACTTAGCAAGCGGATAACACAGCGCTCTGAGATCATCAGTTTTGAAAACGCATATCACGGCAGCACCCAGGGTGCCCTCAGCCTCATGGGCAATGAATATTTCAAACAGGCTTACCGGCCCTTGCTCCCCGATATACGGGTGCTGCATTATGCCGATGAGAATGAATATCAGTACATCACCGAACATACCGCTGCGGTATTTATTGAACCGGTACGTGGAGAAGCCGGCATTCAGATGCCCCCACCGGGATATTTAAAAAAGCTGAGAGACCGTTGCACAGAAACCGGAGCCTTGCTGGTATTTGATGAGATACAATGCGGTATGGGCAGAACGGGCCATTTTTTTGCTTTTGAAAAATACAACGTACTGCCCGATATACTTGTGCTGGCCAAAGGCCTGGGAGGCGGTATGCCCATAGGCGCCTTCAGTGCCTCCTACGAAATGATGCAATCGTTCACACATAATCCGGTTCTCGGACACATCACCACCTTTGGTGGACATCCCGTGAACTGTGCGGCGGCCCTGGCCTGCATAGAGGTGATTGAACAGGAGCAACTCATCCAGCAGCTTCCTGAAAAGGAGTCATGCATTCGTGAAATGATGGTACATCCGGCTATTCTCGATAGTCGCGGTGCCGGACTAATGTGGAGTCTGGGCTTTGCCGATGAAAACATCAATAAACGCATCATTGACAAGTGCATTGAAAAAGGAGTCATCACCGACTGGTTCCTGTTTGCCCCCGAACGCATGCGTATTGCGCCTCCCCTTACCATTACAACAGACGAGCTGAAACAAGCCTTGCTCATTATTTTACATGCTATTGAAACCTGCACGGGAACCCATGTCTGAAAATAAATTACGCATTACGGTACTGAGTGGTGCCGGTGTGAGTGCCGACAGTGGCCTTAAAACGTTTCGGGACCACGACGGCCTGTGGGAGAATTACAATGTGTATGAGGTAGCCACTCCGGAAGCCTGGCATATGAACAAGGATCTTGTGCTGGAGTTCTACAACAAACGCAGAAGCGATGTAAAGAACGCATCACCCAACGCCGGACACCGGGCACTTGCGGATCTGGAAGACCACTTTGACGTGCAGGTGATAACTCAGAATATTGATGACCTGCATGAACGGGCCGGAAGCAAGAATGTGCTGCATTTACATGGCGAGATATTCAAAGCAAGAAGCACGGCCGATGATACCGTATTCCCCATTGCAGGAACTGAACTTAACCCCGGTGATACCTGTCCGCTGGGCAGCCAGTTGAGACCGCATATCGTATGGTTTGGTGAAGAGGTACCCATGCTGGAGAAAGCCATTCCCCTGTTTGAAACAGCCGATATCGTGATTGTGGCCGGCACCTCCCTGGAAGTATACCCGGCCGCCGGATTAATTCAATTTGCCCGGAAAGCGGAAACCTGCATACTGGTAGATCCGAAGATGCCACCTGCACTGAATGCTTCCAAATACACCTGGTTTAACGAAAAGGCAGCCACAGGACTTCCCAAAGCAGCCGCATGGCTTCGGCAACGATTCGGTTAAAATTCGCTTAGTACAGCCGTTTTCCGCTGAAACGAATATGCCAAATCCTGTATCTTGCGGGCCAAACCAATAGCGTATGCGTAAGATTTATCTATCCGTTTTCATTCTGTTACTTTCTGTTGCTGCATTTTCTCAGAATTATCTGGGGCTGGTAAATAATAACTATGGGGGTATTAACAGCATTATGTTCAACCCGGCCATGGGCAATAAAACACTGGTATGTGTACAGCCCTTTGCCTTCAATGCAAATCTGTATAACAATTACCTGAGTTTTGCCGGTGATTTCAACATCATTAAAATCCTCCCCGATGTAAACAAATTCATTAACGACACGGCGAATCTGAACGTGAAAAACGTTCAGGAAAAGATCAACGGCAAGGACAAATATCTCACGTTCACTGCCGATGTGCGCGGACCGGCCGCTATGGTGGGCATTGGCCGGTTTCAGGTAGGCTATATGTGGAACCGTATGCGTTTTGGCATGCAGTTCAGCGGGGTAGATGAAAAACTTGCCCGTAACCTCTGGTATATAGGACG
>JBGAVF010000243.1:0-4586 GCA_044228315.1 Bacteroidia bacterium
CTTTGTGTGCGACTCTACATCATACCAGGTATGGGTGAACGGAAAGAAAATAGCAGAGGCTACCGTGGAAGGATTCTCGGCCGGTAAAATGGGCATGATGGTGGGACCAAATACACGCATTAAAGTGGATTACTTTGCCGTGTATGCAGAAGAGAAAAAACCGGAACCTGTGGTGGTGGAAAAAACACCCGACCCTGCCCCCAAACCCGATACAGTAAAAGCAGAGAAGAAACCGGAACCTGTGGTAGTGAAAGAAGAGAAGAAGCCCGAACCGGTGGTGGTGAAAGAAGAGAAAAAACCCGATACCGTGGCGCACAAGGCGGATAACAAAGTGAACACACCCAAAGCGAAGGATACCGTGAAGACAGCCGACAAAGTAAAGCCTGCGCATAAGAACCCGGCACACGATTCGGCCACCACAAAACCTGCCGATAAAACGGTGGCTAAAAAAGACACGGCCTCCAAAGCCCCGAAACCCACCACGCCTGCTCCCAATGCCAACCGCACCGTAAAGCCGGCTACTACTGCCGAGGTGCAGGCCTTGCAAAAGAAAGTGGATACCCTGCAGGCACAGCTCAACCGTTTCCGCAACATGGCCTATCAGGAACAGGACCGGGCCGACAGCCTGCAGCAGGTGCTCGACACTGATGGCAAAAAAGATTACCGCAGCGAGAATGCCCGCCTCGATGAAGAGAACCGGGAACTCATTGCCCGCAACGATTCCCTGTTGAGTCTGATCGCTTCCTACAACGATATACGCACCGTGCTGAGCCAGAGCGAAGGCAGCGAGATAAGTCTGAAACTTGCCGAGAAGCTGAAAGAAGAAAAGCTGGCACGGGATCAGGCGGAAAAGAAGAACAAAGAATTGGAAATTCAGATTAAAAAACTCAACTTGCGTGTGAAAAATCTGCAACGGCAGGTGGATCAGCTGAGAACTCCCAAACCAACCCCTACCCCGGGCAAAAAATAACCCCCTTCTGTTATGTCAATACATTACAAGGAAATAAAACGCATCACCACGCACGTGCTTCAGGAAATGAAGGAACGGGGTGAAAAGATCAGTATGCTTACCGCGTACGATTTCAGTATGGCCCGTATTCTGGATGCTGCCAAAGTGGATGTGATGCTGGTGGGCGACAGTGCCAGTAATGTAATGGCCGGACACATGACCACGTTGCCCATCACTCTCGATCAGATGATCTATCATGCCGCCTCCGTAATTCGCGGGGTGTACCGGGCACTGGTGGTGGTGGATCTGCCTTTTGGTTCATATCAGGGCAACAGCAAGGAAGCACTGCAATCATCCATCCGCATCATGAAAGAAGCGGGGGCCCATGCCATTAAAATGGAAGGGGGAGAAGAAATTGTAGAATCGGTAAAACGTATCATATCCGCCGGAATACCGGTGATGGGACATCTGGGACTCACTCCCCAGTCGATCTATAAATTCGGCACGTTTGAAGTACGGGCGAAAGAAGAAGCCGAAGCGAAAAAACTCATTCACGATGCACATGTGCTGGAAGAGGCCGGATGCTTTGCCATCGTGCTCGAAAAGATTCCGGCAAAGCTGGCCGCACAGGTAGCCAAAGAACTCACCATCCCCATCATCGGCATCGGAGCCGGCAACGGGGTGGACGGTCAGGTGCTGGTGACCCACGACCTGCTGGGCATCTCCAAGGAATTCAGCCCCCGCTTCATACGTCGTTACCTCAACCTGTACGACGACATTCTGAAAGCCGTAGGATTGTATATTGAGGACGTGAAGAACCTCGACTTCCCGAACGAAAAAGAGCAGTATTAAAATTGTAATTCTCCACCAAACTATTCGCGAAGCCACCGCATGAAAGAGATCGCCTTTGTTTTTCTGGGAAGCGGACTGGGCGGTGTGGTGCGATACGGGTTGGGGCGCTGGGTGAACACCCTGCATACGTTATCGTTTCCATTGGGTACCTTCACCGTCAATATCATCGCCTGTTTCATCATTGGTTTTCTTACCGGACTTATCGATCAGCGTCACATGCTTTCCGAATCGTCGCGCCTGTTATGGGTGATAGGCTTTTGCGGAGGCTTCAGCACCTTTTCAGCCTTCAGCAGCGAAACACTTACCATGTTTCAGCAGGGCCATAATGCAAACATGATCCTGTATATACTCGGCAGCGTCATTCTTTGCGTCAGTGCAACGTTCATGGGTTTGTATGTAGCTGAAAAATTTTAAACACACTTCAACATGGAAACACCGGTAGCCGGCATAGCCTCTGTCACTGAAACCGTAAACGGGGTAGAGATCACCATACCGGCCCGGAGAAACTGGTTCATCATTATTTTTCTAGGGGCATGGCTGGGCGGATGGGCTTTGGGAGAAGCGGCAGCAGCCGGCGCACTCTTTGGTATTTTTGATGAGGTACCCTTGCCATTCAAGGTGTTTATTGCTTTCTGGCTGGTGGCCTGGACGGTGGGCGGTGCTGCTGCTGTTCGGTTCTTAGTATGGACCCTGAAGGGGAAGGAAGTGATCACGGTGACCCGTGGGTTGCTCACTTTGGAGAAGAAAGGATTTCTGATGGGGGCTCCCAAAATGTACGATCTGGAGAAAGCCACGCACTTCCGGGTGGAAGATAAGTATGCCAATGTAAACAGTCCTGTGAATGTGCGGCAGTTCGATCTTTCAGGCATCATCGGGGGCGGCACCATCTGTTTCAATTACGGCATGGGCACCATAAAATTTGCCGCCGGCATGGAAGGGGTAGAAGCAGAAAGTCTGCTGAAAGTGCTCAGGGCCAAAAAGCTGCTTACTGATAAGAATTTTGAGGAGAAGTCGCCCGAACCGGGGCATCTCTTATAGCGATCCCAGAAACTCTTTCATATCCTGCCACGACTTTTTATCCGCCTCTTCATTATAGGCAATCGGCATATTGAATTTTTTGCCGGTTTCGGTTGAGGCCGGGTTGGTAAATGCATGTGTAGCATTTTCGTATTCAAAGAATTTGTAATTGATATGTGCCTTGTCGAGGCTGCTGCGGTAACTTAGCACATCTTCATTTTTCACAAACACATCGCTTTTGCCATGGCATATCAGCACCCGGCATGGGTTGCCTTCCCGGGGAGGGAAAATACCATTGAGGGAAGGATGGAATGCCACGGCGGCTTTCAGGTTCATTCCCAGTCCCACGGAATTCAGCACCATGGAACCACCGAAACAATACCCCACGGCCGATATATTATCGGTGTTGGCGCGGTCCTGCTTTTTCAGTTCCTCTTTGGCTGCTTCCAATCGCACTAAAGCCAGTTTCGGATTTTGATAAAAAGGAGCGGTGAGAGCCTGTGCTTCCGTAGGGTTGGTGGCTACTTTACCGTCACCGTATAAGTCAACGGCCATGGCAAAATACCCCAGTTCGGCCAGCATCATGGCACGCTTCAGGGCGTAGTCGTTACAGCCCCACCATTCGTGCACTACCAGTATCACCGGCAGTTTCCCTTTTCTTTTGGCGTCGTAGGCCACATAGCCTTTGCAGGTAATATTGTCGGGGGCTTTATAGGTCACCGTTTTCCACACAATTTTTGATTTGGCATGGCCAAAGAAAGGTATCAGGGTTAATAGTATCAGGCTGGCAAGGGAAAGCACACGTTTCATTTTTCGATGGGTTTATTTTTTTAACGGCCGCAAAGATACTTCCTTTTTTGAATTGGATGAATAGTAGATGGTACCCCGAAGATATCGGGGGGGGGGGCGTTGGTCTATGGTACTTGGTAAGAGGTTGGAACATTTGTTTACCATTTACTATTAACATTAAATTACCGCCAACCTTCATTCGTAAATTCGTGGCGACTTTTTCGAAAGGATGTTAGCTACGAATGCTTGCAGTGATTGAGCAAGATATGATTACGTTTAATTTGAATTCAAGAGGCATTTTATGAATTAGTGATTGGAATTTAATAAAGCTTTACTAAGCTTATAACACGCGGCCCTGAGGTGTTTCATTCACTTTATTTACGATTCCTTACTATACCTTTAACCACTTTACCGCTACCGAATGAAACATTGTTTTTTTTAACCCTCTTGTTTGAAAAAACTCCCATTTTTACCCTTTACGAATATTCGTATCCCCTATTGCAAGGGCTTAAAATAAAAAGTTTGAGGTATACTAAACGATGTTCTTAAAACCGGTGGGAAAAACTTGAGTTTACTAATAACTAATGAGTCTGCAAAAAACAATTCAAATTTTACAGGTTGGGCATGACTTCGGAAGTTATCATTCTCCATGATTAAAATGAAAAACGGATTGAACGTCTCACTTTTTAATTTTTCCTTACTTTTTCTACAATTCGCAGAGTCGCATAAACTAACTGTTATTTTATTGGAAAATAATCTACGTTGAAAGGAAATATTATAGGGGTCCGTCAGCCTGTTAAAATTTGATTGAGTATTAAAAACAGTTCTTGTATTTGCATTTATACAAGTATCTACACCACTAATATAGAGATACTCATTATTCGATTTATTGTAAATAATATAACTTTCTTTGACCAATTGGTTTTTGTTTTTTGATAAATGAACAACTATACTAAAACGCATTGTTGAATCATTTATT
>JBGAVF010000244.1:0-4584 GCA_044228315.1 Bacteroidia bacterium
TGGGACAATGACAAAGCAAATGGTGACCGGATTTGGGTTTCAAATTCCTGGCAATTGCTGACGATTGAAAAATACAAAAACGGCAAAAAGAACGGACACAGATATTCATTTTATAATGATGGATTCATTAGAAGTTACTGCGAATACAAAAACGACACACCTGTTGGGCGTCATGTGTATTATGCCAATAATAGCTTTCATTATGCAATTCAGGCTATTGAATATGACAATAAGGGTCATGTAACATTGTCTGAATTTCTTGATTCAGCGGGAAATGTGATGAAGATTTATAACCCCTTTAATAAGTTTTTGTAATGCCGGTTTCGCACTATTGTTTTACGTTACAAAATCTCAAATACAGTTGTTTGATTCTGTGGTTAACATTGATACTATTCTCTTTGTCTTGTGTGAATAAGCAAAAAAATGAATTTAATAATCACAACAGAGTTATCTGTTTTACAAAAGACTCGGTTACATTATTAATTATTAATAAAACCGCTGAAGAAGATGCAATACTTAAGGTCGATAAAAACGGGCAAGCTTTCGAATTCGCCAAAAGAAAATGTTTAACTTATGATGGAGAATATTTGGAGCTTTATCCGGATGGAAAATTCAAGACAACAGGCAGCTATTGTGAAGGCACTCCGTGTAATGCATGGTTTTTGTTCTCAGATACCGAATCAGGTCATCCAAGGAAATATAAAGTATACAACTCAATTGGCGATTTAATTTATGTGCAGGAAGGCGATTCTGCCGGAAATTTAATTTATGAAATGGGAGAACGCCCAAAAGGATTAAATCCAAATGATGCACAAAATTTTATAAATATGAAGAAGAATTGACTTGCCATGCATAAACTCCTGGTGTTTCACACTTATATTTAATTCCAACATTAAGATTAACCCATGGTTTCAACCATGGGCAAACCGATATACCCCCCCTGACGGGGTTCGAATTTGTTTTATATGTAATTCTACCGATTTGCCGTCCCTCCGGGACTGGGTTTCGGTAATCTTGAAATTATAAACGGTCATGTTGTGTTTCACAGCCAGAGGCTGTGAACTGTGCGCTTGAGATTTTACGTAACATGCAAGCCAACCCAGCAATATGCCGGAACCGAAGACCGGGACGGTGCGGCTGAGGCAAGGGTGGGATTCGGTTAGCGGCGGTCTTTCCGCCCCGGGCGGAAAGAATTGCCTCGGTTGGGTTGCGCTTTTCTTTCGCCCTTTCTTTTCTAAAAAGAAAGGGCAAGAATCGAAATGACGAAGATTACGAAAAGGAACTTTAACGCAGAAGGCGTTACGAAATGATTCTTTTGAACGAATCCTTCGTCGGGCCTTTGTTCGGGCTGGCGCGTGCGACATCGACTCTGGGAGGTTGGCTTTCCCGGTGTCTTTTTTTGCGATCCTTTTTTGGACAAGCAAAAAAGGATCAGAAGGGTTGAGTGAGGGATCCCCTATCCATTATCGATAAGGTATATAGATTCATAAGGCAAGAAACGGCTCCTTCTAATAACAAACTTGCCGCCCCGTTGTGGCGGGCATTTTGTTTCCCACGGTTAAAACCATAGGTGTAAAAAATCAAAACATTGGAATCATAGCCCATGGTTTCAACCATGGGCAAACCGATATACCACCCCTGACGGGGTTCGTTTATATTTTAATGATTCATCTACCGATATGCCGTCCCTACGGGATTGGAATTCGGTGACCTGGAATAATAAACGTTCATGCAGAATTTCTCAGCCAGTGGCATTGCAGATTGATTTTCGTATCAAAGAATCAGAGGCCACCCTTCGATGGACTCTGGGTGACATAACGTTGTTTCAGCTCGTATTGTGTGACATAACGTGGCTTCTGCTCCGTTCGGCGTGGCTTAATGTTGATTCAGCGCCGCTCAGTATCATTTTAATCAGTCCCGACCAGCCACTTCATTCCCTCTTAACCTCAACCTTAACCTTTACCTTGTATTTCCTAAACTCTAAACTCTAAACCCTAAACATCTAAACCATTCAGCCAGCCACTTCATTCCCTCTCAACCGTAACCTTAACCTCAACCTCAACCTCAACCTCAACCTCAACCTCAACCTTGTATTCCCTAAACTCTAAACCCTAAACCCCTAAACCTTTCCCTCCCATTTGCTTATTCGCTTTTAAATGAAGAACTTTGTACAATGCGATTTGCCCGTTTTCTGTGTGTTGTGCTGATTCTTTTTTCCTTGCCGGAAAAGGCCCCTGCACAGATCACCGAATCGGGCTGGCAAATCATCAGCTCCCACAATTTCGACCTCTACCTTCCCAAATCATCCAACCTCAACTACACCCGCATCCTGCAACAGGCTGAATGGCACCTGCAGAAATGCGAGGAACTGTTCGACTACCACCTCAACGAAAACATCCGTCTGGTGCTTTCCCGCAATCCCAATATAGTGCAGGTTCCCGTTTCGCTCAACAACTCCAAATCCACCGAGGTGGAGTTCGACCGGCATACCGGCTATATCGTAAGCAACCTGGATGAGGACGCCATCGTGCTTCAGATCAAAAACACCATCGTTCAAATACTCATCAACGACCTGCTCTATGGCAAAACCCTGCAGGAACGTTTGCAGAACAATACCCTGCTGCAGCTTCCGCCCTGGTTCTCGAAAGGCCTGGCTGCCTATTGCAACGAATACTGGCTCTCGGGCTACGACGGCAAACTGAGAAACTGGTTCACATCACACCGCAACGTCAGCTTCAACGCCCTCCTCGATGCCGATGAAACCCTGGCCGGTTACAGCTTCTGGCGATACGTTTCCGATCAGTACGGCGAACAGAACATCCCCAACCTGCTCTATATCATACGCCTTTCGCGCAGTGTGGAGAACGGTCTCTTCTTCGTGTACGGTAAAGGATACCCCGAGGTGTTCAGCGAGTGGAGCCAGTACTATAAAAACATCTTCTCCGAGATCCCTTCCACACCCGGTATTCCGGTGCGGTCGGGCAAGGTGAAGAACCTGGAACAAATGACCGTATCGCCCGACGGGAAATGGCTGGCCGGGGTGCGTGTTTCGGACGACGATAAAAAGATACTCCTCTACAACCTCTTCGGCAGTAAGTACTACGAACTGGCCACCGTTACCCCCGATCAGAACCCCGTGCTGCGCTGGATGGAGACCACCAAATCCATTAGTTTGGTGTACAATATCACCGATAACGGGGAGAAGCTGGTGTTCTTCAATACAGGCTCCAAAACACATACCGGCTCATTCACCGCACGCGATTTCGACAAGCTCATCGCCTTCGATATCGATGCCTCACGCAACATGGTTTTTTACGGCATCTCGAAGTCCCAGTCGTTTCTGTTGTATTATTATTCCCTCTCCAAAAAACTTACTACCCTGGGCAAGGACCTGGTGCTCGCCGACGTACGGCTGAGCGACAGTGCCGTGTATGCAGCAGTGAAAAGGGAAAACGAAATGGCCGTGGTACGCTATGGAACCGTTGCCGACACCTTGCTGAAAATCCCTTCCTGGAGCTGTTTCCGCTTTGTATCCTTCGATTCGGCAACTCTGCAGTTCACCAACAACGCCAACGGGTTCAATCAGCTCTACACCTACGATACGGGAACGCATGCGTTCACTTCACAAACAGCCTTCACACATTATTACCCCGACGTGGCGTTTGCCCCCAATAACAACCATGTGTATTATGCCGTTTCCGACGGGCATTCGTCTACCGTAATGCATACACCCGAAGAGCCGACCGATACCGGTATGCTGCCGGCATCTTTTTACTATCTGCATCCAAGAGGAACACAAACCCTGCACCCGGAATCTAAAGTTGAAACAGAAAATACCCCCGACACATCGGCCGGGGCCAATGCAGCATATTATTTCCTCAACGGCTTTAATGAAGCGGAAGAAACGGAATACACACATATCCTCGACAGCCTGAAACAGGTGACGCAGAAAAGTCCGCTCTCTCTTTCATTCCTCAAAAATTATGAGCTTACTTTTTCTACCCTGAAGGTATCTTTTCTGCAACTCGATAACAGCAATTACTTCAATATGCTGCCCCTGATGCCCATGCACCCCAACGGCAACGAGCAGTTTTATTATTACAACTACCTGAAATCGGAATTTGCCATTAAAGACGTGCTGAATAAATACCAGTTCATGGGTGGCTTCCGCTTGTCAACGGCCCTGGGCGGTGGGTACGATTCGTACCTGAAGATGCAGAAGAAATACAAACGGTATGAACTGAATGTATATACTTATTTCTACCAGAAGAAATTTCTGGTGGAGCAGGACCGCTTCATCATCAAGCAACAGATACAGAATACCGGCGTATCGTACGATTATAAACTGGCATCGCACTGGCATGTGAAAGGAGAAGCCTACGGGATGACCCAATGGAACAACTGGCTCTCCACCGAAAATGCATCGCTGCGCCGTTCGGCCGAAAGTTATTTTGTGGGCGGGCTGATAGGGGAGTTGTACTATTCCCGCATCGCACGGTATTCCGATTTCATTTACCGGGGTGTGCTGGTTTCACTCGCTCCACAGCTTTACTACAACACGGCTTATGCCCACCTCAACAACTT
>JBGAVF010000245.1:0-4546 GCA_044228315.1 Bacteroidia bacterium
CACTCCGAAAGGTATGCCGGTGTGGATGCTCATCAATGCACTCGACGAAGACCCTTTCGCCAACGGAAGCTGCCTGGTTGCCGGAACCCGCTATAAAAGTGATGACTACGCCCCTTATATTTATTACACCACCGATTACGGTACTACCTGGAAACAGGTCAGTAATGGCATTGCGAAAAATGATTTTGTGCGCGTGGTGCGTGCCGATCCGAATGTGAAGGGACTGTGGTATGCCGGCACGGAACACGGTTTGTATATCACGTTCGATTACGGAAATCACTGGCAGAAATTTCAGAACAACCTGCCCATTGTTCCCATCACCGACCTGCATATAAAAAACAACAACCTGATCGTCGCTACTCAGGGACGCAGCTTCTGGATCCTTGATGACCTTCACATCCTGCAGCAGCTGGCCGGCAATACGATCTCACAAAAAGCCTGGCACGCGTTTCGTCCGGCCCCGGCCTACCGCATGTACGGATACCAGGGGCATCAGGCCAATACCGGTGACAACCCGCCGAACGGGGTGGTGTTTTCATACTTTGTGAAACAGAAAAGCGATACAACGACCTACAGTGTTACCTTTTATGACAAAGCCCGGAAGCCGGTGAAAACTTTCTCCACCCGTCCGAAGAAAAAAGAAGAGACCCTGGCACTTGAAAACGGCTACAATACCCTTGTATGGGATATGCAATACGAACCCGGAGAACGCATTGATGGACAGATTTTATGGAACGGCACCCCCGGAGCACCGAAAATAGCGCCCGGAAATTACACCCTGGTGATGCGGGTAGGAACCGACAGTGTGGAACTTCCGTATACAATAAAGGGCGATCCGAACTATGCCGTAAGCGATGCCGATATAGAAGCCCAGACAGCTTTTCTGCTTCAGGTTCGGGATAAATTCAATGAAGTGCAACACGGGCTTAAAACCATTAAAGAGATACGAAACCAGCTGAATTCTGTGACAGGAAAACTAGGCGATACCTGTCCGAAAGAGATGAAAGACACTGCCGCATACATCGAGAAAGCCCTGCAGGCGGTGGAGCAGGAACTGTATCAAACCAAAGCCAGGGCCTTTCAGGATGTGCTGAATTATCCGGTAAAACTCAACGACAAACTCTCGGGGCTGTACGATGCAGCAGCTGCCGGTGTGGTGGCCCCGAGCCGTCAGTGCCGGGAAGTATATGCCGAACTCTCGGGTAAGGCTGACATGTATCTGGGGCGCATAAAACAAATTACAGAAACCGAGCTGAAGGCCTTCAACCAGATGGCGCTTGATCATAAGATCCCGGTGATTTTACTGCCCCAAACCGAATAGAACAGCGGTCGGGCCGGTTACTTGTTTCTGCGGATGTTACATCTGTAATTGAATCCGGATGGCTTTTACAACCGTTCTTAATGATTCTTGTCAATATCTTTATAAAAGTTCAATATCCGTTTTTTCGGGCACCTTCTATTTGTTAGATTTGCCCTTGAAATAAGTTATGGAACGATTAAAAGAAAAATTCGGAGAAAAAGCAGCGACTTCTGCCGCTGAAGTTAAGGACCTTATCAAGAATCACGGTCACGATAAATTCGGGGAATATACCATTGATGATATCTATGGAGGTATGAAAGGTATAACCGGGCTGATCACAGAAACATCATTGCTCGATCCCAATGAAGGAATCCGTTTCAGGGGTTATTCCATTCCTGAACTATGCGAAAAATTACCGGGAGGCGGAACCCCGTATCCGGAAGGCATCTTTTACCTGATGTTGTATAACGAGTTGCCTACGCTGGAAGAAACCCGTGAAGTAAACAAAATCTGGACCGAACGCTGGGATGTGCCCAAGCATGTTTTCGATACCCTCGACAGCCTGCCGATCGATACGCATCCCATGACCCAGTTCAGTATCGGTATCATGGCCATGCAAACCGAGAGTGTGTTTGCCAAAGCATATCACGATGGCATTAACAAAAAGGATTACTGGCAATACATCTTCGAAGATGTAATGAACCTCATTTCCCGTTTGCCGCGTGTGGCCGCTTATATTTATCGCCGTACCTATAAAAACGGAGTTCATATTGAACCCGATACCAAACTCGACTGGGCCGGTAACTTTGCTCATATGCTTGGATATGACTCCGATGAGTTCCGTAAACTCATGCGCCTGTATCTTACCATCCATGCCGACCATGAAGGCGGTAATGTTTCTGCGCATACAACCCATCTGGTGGCTTCGGCCCTCAGCGACCCGTATCTGTCGTTTGCCGCTGCCATGAACGGACTGGCCGGACCTCTCCACGGACTGGCCAATCAGGAAGTGATCCGCTGGCTGGAAAAAATGCGCACACAACTTGGCACCAAACTGCCAAGCGAAGAGCAGATCGCCAACTATGTAAAAGAAACCTTATCGGCCGGACAAGTAGTACCGGGCTACGGACACGCAGTATTGCGTAAAACCGATCCACGCTTTACGGCGCAAATGGAATTCGCCAAGAAATACTTCCCGGATGATGATCTGGTGAATACCGTATGGCGCGTGTACGATGTGGTGCCTCCGATCCTGGAGTCACTGGGCAAGGTAAAGAACCCATGGCCGAATGTTGACGCCCATTCCGGAGCCCTGTTGCAACACTACGGATTTATGGAAGAAGACTTTTATACCGTATTGTTCGGCGTTTCGCGCTCATTGGGAGTAATGGCCTCCATGTTGTGGGATCGTGCACTCAGTATACCTATTGAGCGCCCTAAATCCATCACCACCGAAGCCATCCGCAAGAAACTGGGTATTTAATACCGCAGCACGTAAATTCCTTTTCTGCATCCTTTTTTAAAACGCATTGAGTTCACCTGAAGTGTATTTGTGCGGAGAGCTATTTTCAAATCATTCATTGCCACATACGGCCCTCCCGATTGGGCACAATGCAAAGAGATCGTTCATTATTTATATTCACTCCCCCAGCGTGACTACCATTATTTTGCTTTGCATTTTCTCGACATAAACAAGAAGAAGCTGGAAAAAGATGATATTAAGTTACTGGAGTATGCCATTACAAAAAATGCCTGGTGGGACACGGTTGATACCGTAGCCGGCACCTTCGTCGGTGTTTATTTTAAAAAATTTCCGGAATCCCTGGAACCTGTTACACGCAAATGGATCAATGGTACGAATATGTGGCTGCAACGCAGTGCCATTATTTGCCAGCTTCGTTACCGAAAGGCTACCAACGAGGAGTTGTTGTTTGAGTATTGCATGCAGCTGTGTGAGAGTAAAGAATTCTTCATACGTAAAGCCATTGGCTGGGCCCTGCGTACCTATGCCGATACCAATCCGGAAGCGGTAAAACAGTTTGTGGAATACGCCCCCCTGCACAGTTTCAGCAAGCGGGAAGCCCTTCGAAAACTTTGATTCTATACGTCTCTGAATCGCTCCCTTGGCAATTCAACCACCTCCAGATCGAACACCCGTTTTCCCTCGATCTTTATTTTAATGGCTGTTTGCACGGTATGGAACCCATGCACTCCGGCCGCACCCGGATTAATGAACAACATGCGACCAAAAGCTTCATCGCGCATTACCTTTAAAATATGGGAATGACCGCACACCAGTATATCGGGTACCTGTTGTTCCAGCAGCTTTTTCGCATCGGGCTTATACTTGCCCGGTGTACCGGCAATATGGGTGATCACCGTCGATATTGCCGTAAACGGCCTGTACGGGTTTAAGTTTACCCAAGGAGTCCGTAACTTCGAGCGTGCCGATATCCCCTCCGTGCCATATTTCGTCGGCCTCCTTTACATACGAAATCCATCGATGATCGAGGTAGTTATGCGTATCGGAAAGAATGAGGATCTTTTTCAAGAAGAGAGATGAACGTTCGGTTCAAGAAGTACTTATTTCAGAATTTCATCGGCGGTAGCTTTCAGTATCTCGAAGCTGCGTTCGCTGTTGGCTGCTTCGGCATACACACGCAGCACCGGTTCTGTGCCACTTGGACGTATCATCACCCATTCCTCGTTGCCCAGATGAAACTTATATCCGTCGAGATCTTCCACTTTCTCCACGGCGATGCCGCTGAAAGAGGTATAGGTTCCGTTCTTACAGGCTGCGATGATGGCTTGTTTTTTTGCTTCTTCCAGGTGCAGGTCGCTGCGTTCTACGGCAAAACTTCCCACAATATCATACACTTCCTGAATCAGTTCCTGAAGGCTCTTACCGGTTTTCACCATGTATTCCCACAGGGTAACACCGATCCAGATGCCGTCGCGTTCCGGAATATGCCCTTTAATGGCAATTCCTCCGCTTTCTTCCCCTCCCACCAGAACATCCTGAGTGATCATATCTTCACAGATGTATTTGAAACCGATCTTTTTAATGTCGTACTCAATACCATAGTGTTCGCAAAGTTTCTTGATCTTCTGCGTGCAGCTAAAGGTATAGATCACCTTTCCGCTCATGCCTTTGGTTTTATGCAGGTACTGAATAAGTAACAACAGAATATGGTGAGAATCTACAAATCGTCCTTTGTTATCGTAAAGCCCGATGCGGTCGGCATC
>JBGAVF010000246.1:0-4502 GCA_044228315.1 Bacteroidia bacterium
GCCATTCAGGCCACCGGAAACGGACACGTGAGCCGGGCCCGCGAAGTGATCCCTATTTTACTTCGTTATGCCGATGTGGACCTGCTTGTGAGCGGCACACAAAGTGATGTGGACCTGCCGTATCTGATCAAGTACAAGAAAAAAGGTATCAGTTATACATTCGGGAAAAAAGGCGGTATCGATTATTATGATTCCATAAAAAAGTTCCGGCCCATTAATTTCATCTCCGATATCTTCAGTTTCCCGGTGAATGATTACGACCTCATCATCAACGATTTCGAACCGATATCGGCCTGGGCATGCCGGCTCAAAGGAAAAGCCTGCATCGCACTCAGCCATCAGGCAGCCTTCCTTTCCGAGAAAACACCCCGCCCCGATGAGATCGACCGGTTTGCTGAAAAGGTATTCAAGTTTTTTGCCCCCTGCAGCTCGGCCATCGGACTTCATTTCCAATGTTACGATACATTCATCAAAACCCCGTTTATCAGGCATGAGGTGCGCGCCCTGGAACCCAGCGTGAGCCCGCATATTACAGTGTACCTGCCGGCCTACAGCGATACCTTTCTTATCAACTACTTCGAAGCCTTTCCCGACTTCTACTGGGAAGTATTCAGCAAACATGTACGCCTGCCCTACCGTCAGAACAACGTACGGGTGATCCCGGTGAACAATAACGACTACCTGAAAAGTCTGGCATCAAGCTCCGGACTGCTCACGGGCGGAGGGTTTGAAGCACCGGCCGAAGCCACGTTTCTTGGGAAAAAAGTGTTTGTGATACCTATGTCGAACCAGTATGAGCAAAAATGCAATGCCAAAGCTTTTGAAATGCTGGGAGGTACTATGGCCGAAGGCATTGAAAATGATTTTGCACCCAAACTGCACACATGGCTTTATGAAGCCAACGCATTGCCGTTGATTTTCGAGGACCAGACCGATGCCATTGTGCAGGAAATACTTCGTGATAACCACCTCTTATAAAAGTTACTTTTTCCATGAAACCACTCATCCTTATTCTCTGCCTTATAAGTGCATCGCTCGCAGTAAAAGCACAAGGCTGGCAGGAGGTACATATAACAGCCTCCGCCATGCGTCCGGCACAGCCTTTCTCCCTGCTGCTGGGAACAATTACGGCACCCATTCACCACCTTATAGAGGCAGGTGCTACCTACCAATGGAACAAAAGTGAAAAAAACCTGTGGTTGCAGCAGGTGAATGCCGGCTTCGGATACCACCGGTTCCTGCAAAGCATTATACCCCTGTATACAACCATTGGCTATACCCGCAAATTCAGGTATTCACTCGAGGCCGGCGCCCGCCTGGGGCTCGGATACCTGCACAGCATTCCACTCAATTCCCGGTATGTTCTCAAGAACGGCAACTACATTAAAACGGATCCCCTGGGAAAAGCACAGGTAATTATACGCATGGGGGTATATGTGCAGTACAAACAGGTTTCACTGGCCTATGAAAACTTTCTGCAAACACCCTTCATACGAAGCTATGTACCGCTGATGCCCTACAACCTGTTAACACTTGGCTATTCCATGCCTTTGTCGCATTTGTGTTCAACCCATAAAAAATAATTCGCATGAAATCATTCTATAAAATTCCGCTGGTATTATTTGCCTTTTTACTTGTTGGCTTCTCGTGCCGTAAGGCGTATGTGCGAACCACCGCCGAATGTGTGAGCAGCCAAACCACGGCCCACCCCAAAGGGAGTGATATACAAAGCCTGATGGACAGCTACGTGCAAAAAGGGATTCCCGGCATGGCCATCCTCATCGGCGATTCGAACGGGGTCTGGTTCGGCGCTTCGGGCAAAGCCGATCTGGAACACAACATACCTTTTACGCCCTGTGTGGTGAATAAAACCGGCAGCATTACCAAAATGATGCTGGGTGTGCTTATTATGAAACTGATGGAAGAAGGCACCCTGAACATCAACGACAAGATCAGCAAATGGCTCGATAACTATTACCTGGAAGGAATAGAGAATGCCGACGATGTAACTATCCGCGATTGCATGAACCACACCACGGGAATTTACGATGTGATCAACAGCAGCGACTTCTACCTGGCAGTGCTGCATAACCCCAATAAAGACTGGACCGCCGGGGAACTGCTCGAATTTGTGGAGCATCAGCCCGCCGCCTTCCCGGCCCATTCCAAAGCCGGATACAGCAATACCAATTACATTCTGCTCTCAATGTGCATTGAAAAGATCACCCGGAAAGACCATGCTACCCTGCTTCGGGAAAAGGTGCTGAACCCGCTGAATATGCACGACACCTATTATCACTGGCATGAAGGGTTGCCTGCCAATACATCTCAGGGCTATTACGATTTGTATAACAACCATACCATCATTAATGTAAGCAATATCATGACCGGTAACGGGAATGGCTTCAACGGTATTTACAGCAATGTATTCGATCTGCAGAAGTTCGTAAAAGGTGTGTTCATTGATAAATCGCTGCTTTCCCAGAAAAGCCTAGATACCATGATGCAATGGAACAAGGATGTAGACAATACCGATCTGGGCCTGTCGCTGTTCCGCCGGGATACCGACAAAGGGGCCGACTACCGTGTAGGCCATACCGGTGGCGATCTGGGATATGCATCGGAAGTGTATTACTTTCCTAAAACACTCCGCTATTTCGTTCTGAATGTGAACTACGGTACCAACGGCAACAGTTTTTTAAAACCTACCTATCTGCAGCTGGTGCATGACCTCGCCGACCTGGTGAAAAAATAAATGACCTCCCATTCTCCGTATGCTGTTCCGATTTGCTTAATTCGCACACCCATTCGTGTACCCCATTCATGAGAATCCGAATTATACTGATATTATGTACCCTAAGCTGGAATCTGTTTGCCCAGTTACCTCAAACGCAGATCTATTACCTGCCAATGAAGTACCAGAAAAAAAGCGGTAAGTTTTCCTTTGGCACCCCGCAACGTATCAGCAAGAAAAAAGGGTATAACAACCAGCCTTCGTTCACGCCCGACAGCAAAAACGTGCTTTATGTAACATTCATCGACAGCACCAATACCGATATTGTAAGTTATTCATTGAAACAGAAAACACTTACACAGATCACCACCGACACCATGAACGTGTATTCTCCCATAGTAACCCCCGACGGGAAATGGATATCATGCGTGTACGGCCCGGCCCAGCAGTTGTGGAAATATCCGCTGGGCGGTGGCAATCCCAAAGCGGTGATCAAGCAATTCGACTCCATAGGGTACTATTGCTGGATGAACGAGAACACCATTGCCTCCTTCGTGCTCCCCTCCCCTTTTAGTTTATACGCCCATTCTTTACTCAACGACACCAATATCGCCTTCGGACTGAATATCGGGCGCTGCCTGCAACCTTTGAAGAATGAGAACACGGTATTTTATGTAAAGAAAAAAGATTCGGCGAGTGCCTTTATTTGCGCATTACAACTTAGCAACGATGCGCCTCCGCAATTCTATACCATCACCAAAACCCTGCCGGCTCAGGAAGACTTTGCCATTATGAACGATGGCACCATACTGATGTTCAGCGAGAAGAAATTGTACAAATACAATATCCTGAAAGACCGGAAATGGCAATTTGTAGCCGAATTCAACGATGTGCCGGTCGACGGATTTTACCGGCTTTCCATTGCACCCAACCAGAAAGCACTGGCTGTGGTGGGTTACAAAGGCAAAAAGCCCTGAGCATTTTCATTTTACCCAACCGAACCTGACGAAATATATTTCAGCACGTGAGCAGACATAAATTGCAGCGTTTTGAGGAGATGAAATCTTTTCCCAACGCGTTTGAATACCCTGTAGAGATGAAGGGGAAATGGCGAAGCGACTTCTTTAAAAACCAGCATCCGCTGGTGCTTGAACTGGGTTGCGGACGCGGAGAATACACCATTGCCCTTTCCGCCATGTATCCCGAAAAAAACTTTATCGGCATTGACTTGAAAGGATCACGCCTTTGGAAAGGGGCTAAAACCTGCCTGCAACAGCAGCATACCAATGCTGCTTTTATCCGTTCACGGATTGAACTGATTGAACATTATTTCGAAGCCGGAGAAGTGGATGAGATATGGATCACATTCCCCGACCCCCAGCCCAAAGACCGATGGGAGCCCCGAAGACTTACGGCCAACAATTACCTGAACATATACCGGAAGCTAATAAAGAAAGACGGCATCATTCATTTAAAGACCGACAACACCGGTTTGTATGAATACACGCTGGAGGTTATTAAAACGCATGGTTACGAACTATTGTTCAGCCATCCAAATATTTATTCCCTCCCGGAAATAGAACCCATTCTGAAAGTAGAAACGACCTACGAGAAAATTTTCAAAGCAAAAGGGGAAACGATCAAGTACGTGAAGTTCAGGATATGGTAGATGGCAGATAGTAAATGGTAAATGGTAGATGGTAAAGAGTAAAGAGTAAAGAGATGATTTCTCAACCTTAACCTCTCCTAAAACTCTACACTCTAAACC
>JBGAVF010000247.1:0-4474 GCA_044228315.1 Bacteroidia bacterium
TTTGTGCAATACCCAGACGCTGTTTCATGCCGTGTGAGAACCCGGCCACTTTATCTTTTTCTCTTCCCTGCAATCCCACAAATTCAAGCATCTGATATATTTCTTTTCGTGACGACGGGCTGCCGGAAATACGGGCAAACAGCTCAAGGTTTTTATAGGCCGAAAGGTATTTGTAGAAATCGGGCTTTTCAATGATGCTGCCGGTGCGGGCCAGTATGGCGTTCCGGTTCTCGTGCAAGGGTTTTCCAAACAGGTGAATGGATCCCTTGTCGGGACGGATCAGCGATAAAAGGCAGCGGATACTGGTGCTTTTACCGGCGCCATTGGGGCCCAGAAAACCGAACACATCGCCTTTGTAAACGGAGAAACTGACATCTTTAACGGCTTCAAAAGAGCCGAACCGTTTGGCCAGATTTTTTACTTCAATTACAGGTTCATTCATTCTACAGGTCGGCTTATGGTTGCGTGTATCATAGGTTTACGAAAGTAGTCAATTCGGAGAGTTTACCCTTTTATGGTCGACATACCCCCGTCTACATGAAACACCTGACCGGTGATCCATTTCGACGCGTCGGAAAGAAGGAACTCAGCCATGCTGGCAATATCCTCAGCTTCGCCGATAGTCTTCAGTGGATGCCGCTGGGCATTGGCTTCTCTCTTTTCGGGTGTATTCAATAAAGAAGCAGCAAGGGGTGTATTGGTAAGAGAAGGGGCAATACAATTCACACGGATTCCGGGCGACCATTCGGCAGCAAGGGCACGTGTGAGCCCTTCAACGGCCGCTTTGGAGGCTGCCACACGGGAATGAAAATTAAGCCCCACAGAGGCTGCCACGGTAGAGAAAAGCACTACAGTGGCCTGAGTAGAAGTTTTTAGCCGGGGAAGTACCTGTTGTAGCACTTTCACGGCTCCAACCACATTCAAATGATAATCGGATAAAAAATCATCGGGACTGATACGGGCAAATGGTTTCAGTAAAATACTGCCAGGACAATACACCACACCATCCAGGGTATCCGGGAGATGGCTGAGGTCCAGCGTGTCGTTCATCACATCGAGTAATGTGAACGTAACATCGGTGATCTCACCGTCAGGTTTCGTTTTGTTATAAGTACCCCATATGTGGTACTGTCTTTTATCCAGCTGCATCGCCAACTGCCTGCCAATTCCCGACGATGCCCCGACAATAAGTATATTCTTCAC
This sequence comes from Bacteroidia bacterium, assembly GCA_044228315.1. GTDB lineage: Bacteria > Bacteroidota > Bacteroidia > UKL13-3 > UKL13-3 > CAINMV01. The sequence continues at coordinate 1,204 of JBGAVF010000247.1, forward strand.
GAACAATAAAACAACCGGTTACCCGATTGGTTTGTTTAAAACAGATATTTATTATCGCTCTCGGCACCTCAAGCAATACTGTAGTTCATTATTACTGCGCTATCAGCAGCGCATCCGCATTTTCAGGTCAAAAGCGAACGTTTACTTTTACTGCCTCATTGATGAAAGGCAATAAATACCTACCAAACCTGTTATTTCCCCAGGTAAGCATGCGGACAAAGAACAGGTGGAGAGCAGGGAAAAGAAAGACCGTGGTGACTTTAACCATTCGAATGCCCAAACCACAGTGATCCACCCCATAAAATTACCCGGTAAAGAGCACCCCGCATGAAGTTATGGTCATTACAAACCTTGTATGATCCGGGCTGATTCGATTCGGGAAAATTGCATTAAGGGTATTGTATTTTCCGGAAAATGGCTTATATTCGCGCTCTTTTAATTATAACCCCATACCAATTATTCATTAATTACCCATGGCTACCAAAATCAGACTTCAGCGTTTCGGACGCAAAAATCTCGCGTATTTTCACATTGTAGTTGCCGATTCACATTCCCCACGCGACGGAAAGTTCATTGAACGTCTCGGAAATTACAACCCAAACACCAATCCGGCTACCATCGACCTTAACTTCGATCGTGCTTTATTCTGGTTCTCAAACGGTGCAGTACCTACTGAAACCATGAAAGCCGTCCTTTCCTACAAAGGAGTAGTGTATAAAAACCACCTTTTGAAAGGCGTAAAGAAAGGTGCACTTACCATGGAACAGGCTGAAGAGAAATTCACCAAGTGGCTGGAAGAAAAGAATGCCAAGGTGGATGCGAAGAAAAATAATGTAGTAGACAGCAAACACCAGTCGCGCAAAGCGGCTATTGAAGCTGAAACCAAAGTTAACCAGGCCCGTGCCGAGCGCATTGCTGCTAAAAAGAAAGCAGAACTGGAAGCACTGGTGGCTGCCAACACAGAAGCAACTGTTGAAGAAACCACAACCGAAGAAACTACAGAAACCGCTCCGTCGGCCGAGTAATTTCTTAATACCCTTTAAAAGCCGTTTTTGCCCTGCAGAAACGGCTTTTTTATTTATGGTCTGCATTTGCTGTACCTTTGCGCTACAAGCTACATGGAATACAAACATCATCTTCCTCCCCCACCCTACAAACGAATTGTTATAATAGGCGCCGGTTTTGGCGGATTACAGCTGGCAAAACGCTTGCGAAAAAGCCGCTATCAGGTGGTTCTGATCGATAAAAACAACTACCATCAGTTCCAGCCTCTTTTTTACCAGGTTGCTACCAGCGGGCTCGAGCCAAGCTCCATCAGTTTCCCGTTACGCAAGATCTTTCAGAAGCAGAAAAATATTCATATCCGTATGGCTGAGGTTCTTTCAGTAATGCCTGAAGAACATTGCCTGCAAACAACCATCGGCACCATTGAATACGATTATCTGGTGATTGCCACCGGATGCGATACGAACTTCTATGGCAATCAGAAGATCATTGAGCATGCCATGCCCATGAAAACTGTTGGAGAAGCCCTTGCACTCCGGAATCATATCCTACGTAATTTTGAGAACCGCATAAATACATCCGGAGACGACGAACAATACTTAAATCTGGTCATCACCGGTGGTGGTGCCACAGGCGTTGAGGTGGCCGGTACACTGGCTGAAATGAAGACGCATGTGTTACCAAAGGATTACCCGGAAATGGATTTCAGTAAGCTGAAAATATTTTTACTGGAAGGGAACAACCGGCTACTCGGCTCGTTTCATGAGAAGCTATCGCAAAAAGCCTTGCAATATCTGGATGAACTGGGCGTGACCATAAAACTGGGAGTAATGGTTACTGATTATGACGGCACTACCATTCAGCTTTCCGACGGCACCCGCATTGTATCGAACACACTGATATGGGCTGCCGGGGTTACGGGCAATGTGATCAACGGAATCAGCAGTCATTCGGTGGTACGTGGCAACCGGTATAAAGTGAATCCGTTTAATATGGTTGAAGGCTACGATAATATTTTTGCCATAGGCGATATTTGTTTTATGGTGGAAACCGATTTCCCGAACGGGCATCCGCAGGTTGCCCAGGTTGCCATTCAGCAGGGTAAAAACCTTGCCCGGAACTTCCGCCGCATGGAATCGGGAAAGACCCCTGAATCTTTCTCATACCGTGACCTGGGTAGCATGGCCACTATCGGTCGTCATAAAGCGGTAGTGGAAATTGAGCATATACGAACCTATGGATTTGTGGCATGGTTTGTATGGATGTTCGTGCACCTGATGGCATTGGTAGGTGTAAAGAACAAAGTGATCATCTTCATCAACTGGCTCTGGCACTATATTACGTACGACCAAAGCCTGAGGCTTATTCTAACACCTAAGTCACGAAAAAAAGAACCGAAAGAATAAAACAGATCGATCAGAACAAGCGGATAAAGCTCTCGTTTTTCTCATTCAGCAATACAAACGCATAGCCCTTATCCGACATCGGCAGTTGAATGCCATCGATATAAAAACGAGTGATTTTATTGGCCATGCTTGACTGTGTTCCCGTGCGAATAATGTTTCCGGCATCATCAAGAATTTTGAAACGGAACATTTGTGAGGCCGCGCTTTTAATAGCGAATGTGATAATTTTATCGGAAGCATTGTAGGTTACGTCCAGTAACTCATCGGCAGTATTGGCCATATTACCCTGAAGCAGTAAATGAGCCATGTAAAAATCCGGGATACCATATCCGTAGAATGAATCCGGCATGTCGTGACGGTCGGCGCTTTTAATTATTGCATCAAAAAGAGCAGCCGGTGATTTGTTGGGATGGGCCTGCATTAAACAAGCCACCATACCTGCCGTGATGGGCGCAGAAAACGATGTACCGTTCTCAAGAGATACACCGCCATAGGGTGATTGCACTGCTGCATAATAACCCATGGCACATACATCGGGTTTTATCCTGCCATCCGGCGATGGGCCATACGAACTAAAACCGGCGAGTTTGCGGTTAAAGCCAACAGCGCCTACCGCCAGCACATGCTCTGCATCGGCAGGACAGCCAATATGTTTCCACGAAGATTCCCCGTCGTTGCCGGCACTGCACACCACAAAAATACCTTTCGAAACAGCCGTTTCAGCGGCCCGTGTAATCAGTGCAGTATGACCATCCAGTTCCGCATACCGGTGCCCCATGCTCTTATCGTCGAATACGGTATATCCCAGTGAGGTTGTGATCAGGTCAACACCAAAGCTGTCGGCATATTCAGCGGCAACC
>JBGAVF010000248.1:0-4451 GCA_044228315.1 Bacteroidia bacterium
CCCTACATTTTCTCTTTACGCTTTACTCTTCACTCTAAAAAGGTTAAGGTCGAGAGAATGAAGAATTTTACAATGCAGCAAAACGTTTTTGCGGTTGCTGAAGCATTTCTATGATTCGTGCATGAATTCGCTCCCACGACATTTCCTGGTTCATGTATTTTATTTCAACATTAAAATTAATATCCTCAAACCAACTCAACGACTTATAGGCAATCATAGCGTTATTGTGAGGGTACTTTTTTTCGAAAAAATCAAGCATTTGCTGCAATGTAAACACAGACGACATATAGGCTATATCAACATAATCCTTAAGACGAGAGCCGTTACCAATTATTGCATTTAATTTCATGGCTGCAATGTCTTCCATAGAAGCCATTCGAATTCCCATTTCTTCCATTGCAGGATGAAGCCACTGGCATTGATGACTGATGATATCTACTTTTATATTTCGGATGCTTCCCAATAAACTGTTTTTAAATCTGTTTTGATTCTCATAATCGAATGTACTGGAGAGCCATGAAGCCATTTCTTCTGCATCAAAACCCGAGGCCGAAAACAAATCAATATCAATACTTTTACGATGGCCCAATTGTAGTGATAAAGCAGTGCCACCCACTAAAACAAACTGCTGTAACCGGGATTGACTGCAAAGTTCTTGTGTTAGTTCAAATAGTTCTGTATCGACTGTTTCTTTGTGTAACATTTTAAATCGGTCAATGGTATTGCAAAATATACACTCACAAAAGCCATGTCTCTTGGATTAAGAAATGTGATAGATTTAACGATCTCACCCATCGCTTGTTTTCCATAATGCTGCTCAGTGAGCTGAAATGCTTTCAATGACCCTCTTTCAATTACTCTTTCAACAATAAGCAGTTTGTGTTTCTCCCAATCAAGCTTCTCTAAATCAATATCCCAAAAAATCTGAGGGTATTGTTCTGATAAAGGATTCATACGCTTTTTGATTTATTTTTTCCGGCGCCTTTAAATGGGTAGCTGTTGACCTCCAAAATATGAAAAGTGAAATAAAATCCTGTCCAAACTACACTCTAAACTCTACACTCTAAACTCTACACTCTAAACCCTAAACTTCTACACTATATCGTATCTACAAAATTCTTTTCCGTCTTGTTGAAGATGAGGATGCCGGCCAGCAATATGAGTACACTGCTGATCACCGAGGTGAGCAAGCTTTGTACACTGAATTCGCCCCGGCCCAGAAACGCGTAACGGAATGCTTCGATAATGGCGGTCATGGGATTCAGTTCAATGATCCATTTGTATTTTGCGGGCGCGGCGCTCAGCGGATAGATCACGGTGGTTCCGTACATGAGCAACTGCACCCCGAATGTAACCAGAAACGAGAGGTCGCGGTACTTTGTGGTAAGGGCCGTGATCACCAATCCCAGTCCCAGGCCGAGCATGGCCATACAAACCACCAGCACCGGGAACAGGGCCAGGGCCCAGGTAACATGCACGGGTTCGCCCCGCAGTATAAAATACACCAGCATTATAAGAAACAGGATCAGCTGCACCCCAAAGCGTATGAGGTTGCTGGCCACAATGCTGAGGGGCATGATGAGCCTTGGAAAATAGACCTTGCCGAAGAGGTTGGCATTGTCGCGGAATACCGTACTGGTTTTGGTGATGCAGTCGGCAAAATAATTCCAGGCGGTGATGCCCGACAAATAAAACAGGTATTGATTGAGGCCGTCGGTGCTGATGCCCGCCAGTCGGCCGAACACGAAAGCAAATACAATGGTGGTGAAGAACGGTTGTATAAAAAACCACAACGGCCCCAGTATGGTTTGTTTGTAGAACGAGATGAAGTCGCGTTTCACAAACAGGGTAAGCAGGTCGCGGTATTTCCACAGCTCTTTCAGGTGCAACGAAAAGATACGGCTCCTGGGTTCAATTACCTGGGTCCATTCCCCTTCCGCTGCCATGGGGTCATTACTATGTGTTGATGTTTGCAAAAATCAGAACAAAATTAACGTGAGAAGACGGCTGCAAGAAGCTGCTCTTTCAGCGAAGTCCGGAACTTTTTTTTCAGATACCTTTCCAGAAGTGCCTCCGGATAAATGCCCTGACTGCGGTTGGATTCCAGCACCTGTTGTATCCATTCTTTTTTAAATCGAGGATCGAGCGTGGCCACTACTCCGGGCAAGGGGGCCGATGCAGGAAGCAGATTGCGCCACAGCTGCGTGCGTATCAGCGAAGCCTTGTCGTCTTGTTTCTGCTTCTGCAGGCGCGATACCTGCACATCATGCACACGGTATTCGAGCAGCACTTCGGGGATATTATGCAATTGGCCCAGGGCCGACATACGCACCCACAGGTCATAATCTTCGGCCGGTTCCATGCCGGTGTTGTAACGCAGTTTGTGTTGATCGAGCGTGGCCTTTCGGATCATCACCGAGGCATGGGCCAGGGCGTTGCCATCCAGAAACGCGATACGGATGGCATCGTGCCCTGAAGGCGGATGCACTTCTTTGTGCGTACCGGCAATGCGGTACCAGGTGCCGCACACAATTACCCCGGGGTTGGCATCCATGAGGGCCACCTGTTTTTCGAAACGGGCAGGAAGGCTGATATCATCGCCGTCCATACGGGCGATGTATTCACCCCGGGCCCGTTCCAGCCCCATATTGAGGCTTTCGGTATAGCCGGTGTTCTTTTCTTTTTCAATGCGAATGATGCGCGGGTCGGTGAAGGAACGGAGAAGCGAAACCGTTTCATCGTCGGAGGCATCGTCGATGAGGATGAGTTCGAAATCGGAATAGGTTTGCCGAAGTATGCTCTCCACAGCCTGTTCCACATGCTTTGCATTGCGGTACACGGGCATGATCACACTTACTTTCGGATGCATACGGGTTTCGATCACGAGATTACTTTTTGATACCAGAGGTACGTTTTTTCAAGTCCTTCTTTCAGTTCCACTGCCGGATTGTATTGCAGTATTTCGCGGGCCTTGCTGATATCGGCCACACTGTGAAGAATATCGCCCATGCGTTGCGGACCGTGTATGGCATCGGCAGTGCATGCACATACTTCTTTAATGGTCTTCCACAGATCATTCAGAGATGTGGTACTTCCACAGGCAATGTTATATACCTGTCCGAAGGCTTTGGGATCTTGAGTAAAAAGAGCATTCCGGTTGGCTTGTACCACATTCTCCACGTAGGTAAAGTCGCGGCTGATGCTGCCATCGCCGTTGATGCGTGGCGATGTGTTTTGTATTGCCGCTTTGAAGAACAAAGGGATCACAGCAGCATACGCACCTTCCGGACTCTGGTTGGGTCCGAACACATTGAAGTAACGGAGCCCAATGGTTTCCATGCCGTAGGTGCGTGCAAACACGTTGGCATAGTATTCATTTATTTTTTTGCTCACCGCGTAGGGCGATAATGGATTGCCGGTGCGGGGTTCCTGTTTGGGAGAATAATCGGCATCGCCGTAAACCGATGAAGAGGATGCATATACAAACCGTTTCACCCCGTTACTACGGGCGGCATTCAGCATGTTGAAGAATCCGTTCACATGTGCATCGTGGGTAGCTTCGGGATGGGCAATGCTGCGGGGCACACTGCCCAGGGCTGCCTGATGGCATACCGCATCGATACCTGCACAGGCATCGTTACATGCATTGGCATCGGTGATGCTGGCATGCAGAAACTGAAATTTTGGATGACGGAAATAGGGGCGTATGTTTTCTTCCGAACCGGTACTGAAATTATCAAGGATATGCACCTCCGTAATTTCCGGATCTGCGAGAAACGCATCGACCAGATTACTTCCGATAAAACCGGCTCCACCGGTGATCAGTATTTTCATTTTCGTTCGTGCAAAGCTTCGCCACGTCAGTCCCAATGCGAATCCTGACCGTTCTCAAAGCAATGCAAAAGTACTGATTTCTATTCACTGATGCATGTTTGAAACCGAATAAAAAACGAAGTGACTTTTCAACATATATCTTATTTTCGCTGCTTCACTCGTTAACCGGAAATAAACCATACACCTTTGAGAATGATCCGTTTTTCTTTCATTTTACTGTTGCTTTTAACAGGGCCAAAGGGTGTATTTGGTCAGATTGGTGGACGCGCTGTTTACTCGTTTTTGAATGCGTCTCCGAATGCCCGGGGCATTGCCTACGGAGGCAGCACATTGGTGACCCGGGCCAACGATCTCAATGTAGCGTTTCAGAATCCGGCCCTGCTCCTGCCTTCCATGCACCGTCAGGCTACGGTGAACTACATTCATTTCCCGGCGGGCATTTCAGCCGGTTCGGCAGCCTATGCAACGAACCTGAAAAAGGCCGGTACCTGGCTTTTTGGAATACAGTATTTCAACTACGGCACATTTAAACTGACCGATGAAACCGGGCAGGTAAACGGGTCGTTTCATGCCTCGGATTACAATATACAGGCGGGCACCAACCGGAAAATAAAGCA
>JBGAVF010000249.1:0-4556 GCA_044228315.1 Bacteroidia bacterium
ATCCGGTGTTGCTTAACCGTGCACCTACCCTCCACCGTTTGGGTATTCAGGCATTCCAGCCAAAACTTATTGAAGGAAAGGCCATTCAGCTTCACCCGCTCACCTGTACCGGTTTCAATGCCGACTTTGACGGTGACCAGATGGCCGTGCATTTGCCTTTGGGCAATGCAGCTATACTGGAAGCCCAATTGCTGATGCTCGCATCTCACAACATCCTGAACCCGGCCAATGGTGCTCCGATCATGGTGCCGTCACAGGACATGGTGCTTGGGTTGTACTATATGACCAAGATCCGCAAATCGACAGATGATGATAAAGTACGCGGTGAAGGCCGTGCATTCTACGGGTATGAAGATGTTGTGATCGCCCTCAATGAAGGCAAGGTAGAACTGAATGCCGAAATCAAGATAAAAGGAAACCTTCGTCAGAAAGACGGAAGCATGGTATATGGATGGATCACAACCTCGGTAGGCCGTGTTATTTTTAACAAAGCCGTTCCTGCTGAAGTAGGTTTCATCAATGAATTACTGAATAAGAAATCACTGCGTGAGATCATCGGGGATGTTATTAAAATATGCGGTCTCGACCGTACAGCTCAGTTCCTCGATGAGATCAAAGAACTCGGGTACCATTACGCGTTCAAAGGAGGTCTATCCTTTAACGTAGCCAATGTTGCCATCCCGATGGAGAAGAAATTACTCCTGGAGCAGGCTACCGATGAAATTGATGGTATCAGCGAAGAGTACGGTATGGGATCGATCACCAATAAAGAGCGTTACCAGAAAGTGATCGACGTTTGGACACGTATCAACAACCGTGTATCCGATGCAGTGTATAACCGACTGAAGAACGATGACAAAGGATTCAATCCTGTGTTTATGATGTTGGACAGCGGGGCGCGCGGTAGTAAGGAGCAGATCCGTCAGCTTGCCGGTATGCGCGGTTTGATGGCAAAACCTCAGAAGAGCTCAGCCAACGCACAAAGCGGGGAAGACATGATCGAGAATCCGATTACGTCAAGCCTGAAAGAAGGACTTACCGTATTGGAATACTTTATCTCAACCCACGGTGCCCGTAAAGGTTTGGCCGATACGGCCCTCAAAACGGCCGATGCGGGATATTTGACCCGTCGTCTGCACGACGTGGCCCAGGATGTGATCATCACCGACGTGGATTGCGGAACCCTTCGTGGGGTGCCGGTATCAGCCCTGAAAGAAGATGAGAACATCGTTGAAAAATTATACGACCGTATCTTAGGTCGTGTATCCCTGCACGATATCTATGCTCCGGTAACCAATAAACTGCTGGTTTCAGCCGGTGAAGAGATCAGCGAGCAAGTGGCCTCTGCCATTGAAGCGTGTGAAATTGAAACCGTAGAGATCCGCTCGGTACTTACCTGCGAAGCAAAATCGGGCGTTTGTTCGAAATGCTACGGACGTAACCTGGCTACCGGACGAATGGTTCAAAAAGGAGAAGCCGTGGGTGTGGTTGCCGCTCAATCCATTGGTGAGCCGGGAACACAGCTTACACTCCGTACCTTCCACACAGGGGGTGCTGCGAATCTGATCGCTGCTGAAAATATGCAGCTATCGAAATTTGCCGGTGTGGTTGAATTTGATGAAGTGAAAATTGTACGTCAGAAAAAAGGCAATGAACTGAATGAGGTAGTATTGGGCCGTACCGGTGAGATCCGTATCGTTGACAAGAACAGCGGAAACATCATGCAGGCGATCAATGCACCGTATGGTTCCATCCTGAAGGTGAAAGCCGGACAAAAAGTGGAAAAAGGTGAGTCCCTGTTCGTATGGGATCCGTTCAACTCCCTTATCATCACGGAATTTGAAGGACGTGTGAAGTTTGAGAACTTCTACGAGAATATCAACTACCGTGTAGAACGTGATGAGAACACCGGATTTACCGAGATCGTGATCTCAGAAACGAAAGATAAGACCAAGCTTCCTTCCATCAAGATCATGAACAAGAAGGAAGAGGTACTGAAAGATTATAACATTCCGGTAGGTGCTCACATCGCCGTGCAAGACGGCAGCACCGTTACTACAGGTGATACACTGGTTAAGATCCCGCGTTCCGCCGGTAAAAACCGCGATATCACGGGAGGTCTGCCTCGCGTAACGGAATTGTTCGAAGCACGTAACCCGTCGAATCCGGCTGTGGTAAGTGAAATTGATGGTATTGTGCATCACGGAGGTATCAAGCGTGGTAACAAGGAGATCATTGTGGAGAGCAAAGACGGAGGCAAGCAAACCAAATACCTGGTGCCGTTATCGAAACACATCCTGGTTCAGGATAATGATTATATCAAAGCCGGTGAGCCTTTGTGTGATGGCGCCATTACACCACAGGATATCCTGCGTATTCAGGGACCATTGGCCGTACAGCGTTATATCACCAACGGTATTCAGGAAGTGTATCGTTTGCAGAATGTAACGATCAACGACAAGCACATCGAGATCATCGTACGTCAGATGATGCAGAAGATGACCATTGAAGATCCGGGAGATACCCACTTCCTTCAAAACGACGGGGTAGATCGTCTGGACCTTATGGAACAGAACGACTGGATCTACGATAAGAAAGTAGTAACCGATGCCGGTGACAGCGCTACCTTTAAAGTAGGTCAGATCGTGAGTGCCCGTAAACTGCGTGATGAGAATTCAATACTGAAACGTCAGGATAAGAAACTGGTGGAAAGCCGCGATGCACGGCCTGCTACAGCGTCACCATTGCTGCAGGGAATCACCCGTGCCAGTTTGGGAACCCAAAGCTGGATGAGTGCAGCTTCCTTCCAGGAAACTACCAAGGTGTTGAATGAAGCTGCCATCTATGGTAAGCTCGATCATATGCTTGGACTGAAAGAGAATGTAATTGTAGGACATCTGATCCCTGCCGGAACCGGTTTGCGTGAATACGAAAAACTGGTAGTAGGAAGTAAAGATGAATTCGAATTGCTGATGTCATCGAAAGATGAAGACGAAGAATAAGAGATATCTTCAAAAAAAGAAACGCCGGACTGAAAAGTACCGGCGTTTTTTATTGCATAAAATTGAAAAAGGTGTGATCAGCTTCTCTTCGCGGTCCACACAGCATCTTCCTCTTTCACCTTATCGTCAGCACGGGTATCTACTTGCTTGCCGATATAGTCGGGTTCAATCGGGAACTCACGGCTGTAACGTCGGTCGATGAGTACCAGCAGTTCCACCTGTTTCGGACGGCCAAAATCGTTCAGTGCATCCAGGGCACTGCGCACGCTGCGACCGGTATACAATACATCATCAACGAGGATGATATGCTTGTCTTCAATAGTGAAATCAATGCGCACTTCATTGGCTTCAATATCCAGTTCTTTCTTGCGAAAGTCGTCACGGTAAAAGGTGATATCCAGCTCTCCGTAGGGTATGTTATGGCCCAGATTTTTCTGCAGGGCATCCCGCAATTTACGGGCAAAATTCACACCCCGGGGTTGCAGGCCGATGAGTGCCGTGTTGCTGAAATCACCATGGTTTTCAATCAATTCATAGCAGAGGCGCTGAATGATGATTTCAATGTTTTTTGAATCCAGAATTTTTCGTGTCATGATTTTTCTTCCGACAGGGAAATGATTATATCAAATTCTTCTTCACGTACGGGTTGCACACTCAGGCGTGAGTTGGTTACCAGAACCATTGTGGCCAGTCGTTTGTTCTTTTTTATTGTATCCAGTTCTACCGGCTTCTTCAAAGCCTTCACAGGTGCTACTTCCACACATATCCAGTTGGGGTCATCGGTGGTTGGATCCTGAAAGGCTTCTTTACTCACCTTCGCGATCCCGACAACGGCCTTGCCTTCATTGGAATGATAATATAAAAGCAGGTCATTCTTCTTCATCTCCCGCATATGATTACGGGCGGCATAATTTCTCACACCGGTCCAGTCGGTCTTCTTATCCTTCATCAATTGCTCAAACGAATATACGCCGGGTTCTGATTTAATTAGCCATTTCTTTTGTTCTGCGGACATAATGCAAATAACGCGCTTGTTTTTTAGAATTAAAAATACAGAATATATCCCCGGGTTCCATTCTTGCTGAACTCCAGGGTTGGCATCGGGATTTTCAGGCAGGAGAGCAAACGGGCTGCTGCGTATAAATTCCGGTGATGTTGTATATACGGGATCTTCTCGAGAATGATATCGGGAGAGAAATAAAATTTACGGTACCGCTGTATTCCCGAATAATCGAATGTTTGCCCTTTGCTGACGAATATATTATTATCGTCAGGGCTTCCGGTAAGCATGCCATACGCACCGTAACCCAGCGAGAACTGGAGCCAGGCGGGCCAGCGACTCTCGGGAAAGAAAGGTTTCACCTGAATACTCAGCCAGTAGGTTTGTGCATTGTAATCTTTGATCAATGCGCTGAAGGTATTCTCACCCAGAATGGATGGACGGATCTTCCGGAGCGATTCCGGGTGATAACTGTAACGCAACTGGACCCGTTGTTCTTTCCAGTAATACTGCTGAGAAATACCGAGAAAGGTGCCGGCCGTATTCGCTGCCAT
>JBGAVF010000250.1:0-3000 GCA_044228315.1 Bacteroidia bacterium
GTTGTTTCCCATCGGCCGTGGTGATTTGCATGGCCATGGGATTGTCGGTGGCATCATCGTTCATGGTGATGATCTCGGTATGCTTGTTCAGAAAATCGACAGAGATATACGAGTCTTTCTGAAAGAAACGCATCTTACGCATATTCTTCATAGAGATACGGCTGGCGGTGAGATTGGCTACACAACCATTGCCGAATTCAAGACGGGCATTGGCGATGTCGGGGGTTTCACTCACCACACTTACACCACTGGCACTGATGCGCCGCACATCACTTTTCACCACATGCAGCACAATGTCGAGATCATGAATCATTAAGTCGAGTACTACCGAAACATCGGTACCCCGTGGATTGAATTCTGCCAGCCGATGTGTTTCAATGAACATGGGTTTTAGTGTGTTCTCATCGAGGGCGAGGAAGGCCGGATTGAAGCGTTCCACATGTCCGATCTGGATTTTCACGCCGGCTTCACGCTGCATGGAAACCAAACTCTCGGCCTCTTCCAGCGTTGTGGTTACCGGTTTTTCAATGAATACATGTTTCAGTTTTTTTATTGCATTGCGCGCCACGTCAAAATGGTACAGCGTAGGGGTAACCACATCAATGGCATCGCAGGCATCGATGAGGGCTTCATCACTGCTGAACCAGGTGACCTGATATTCTTCGGCCACTTTTTGCGCAGCCACGGCATCGGGATCGTAAAACCCCACGAGCTCCAGCCCTTCAATTTCTTTTATAAGCCGTATGTGGATCTTGCCCAGGTGTCCGGCGCCAAACACACCGATTTTTACTTTCTCCATACCTGCAAAAAAACGATAAACCCCATCACGGTCTGTAGTGATTTATACACCCCGTGAACTGAGTTCCTGTGTTTTACGCTACTGCCTTTCCATTAAAAGCAACAGAAAGAGCCGGGATGCCGATTTACTAAACTGTACACATATTTTATTTTCAACAATAGGGCATGGATTAGAAGGGACTGCACGGCGCATCCGAATCCTATACTTTTGAAGCATGCTGCAGGATTCATTTATTTATCAGGGGAAACGCAAACAGCTTATGGCCTTACTGCGCCAGAAGGGCATCACCGACAACGTGGTGCTGGATGCCATGCAGCAGATCCCGCGTCATTGCTTTCTGGATTCCGCCTTTAGTGAGCAGGCGTACGAAGACAAGGCCCTGAGTATTGATGAGGGGCAAACCATCTCACAGCCCTATACAGTGGCTTTTCAAACCCAGTTGTTACAGGTAAAAAAGGGCATGAAGGTGCTTGAGATCGGTACCGGAAGCGGGTATCAGTGTTCGGTACTGTGTAAAATGGGAGCCATGGTATACAGTATTGAACGGCATAATAAACTGCATCAGAAGGCCAAGGCTATGCTCGATGCCCTGCATATAAAGGCCCAGCTTATATGCGGAGACGGCACCAAAGGGTTGCCCCAGCTGGCTCCATTTGACCGGATCCTGGTCACTGCCGGGGCCCCGGTGGTGCCTGATGTGCTGGTGAAGCAGCTCAAAACCGGAGGAATTCTTGTGATTCCGGTAGGCGATGAGCGCATGCAGCGCATGTTACAGGTAACCCGCACGGGGGAAGATACCACGGAGACGAAAGCCTTTGATAACTTTGCTTTTGTACCGCTTATTGGCGAACACGGCTGGAAACCATAGTATAGCCTCCTTCCGCAGATACATCTTCCTTTTTAATGAGCACCGCCTGCTGCCCCTTCGAGATCATATACCCGAATTCATAACAAAACCGGTACACCGCTCCGTTTTTTAACGGCATGGTATGGGTAAAAAATTCGGGATGAAGTCCGGCAGCAGTAAGGCTTTGCAATGGCACCGAACGCCGGGCATGATGGCGCAGAAAGAACTCCAGGATTTTCCGGTTACGTTTTAAGATACGGTCGATGCCCCGCATTAGCGCTGCATTTTCACGGTACATAACATTGTTGAACTGGCTCCGGCACTGATCGTCGCAGAATTTTTTATCGCGACGCCCTTTTAATGTTTCGCCGCACTGGCGGCAGGTTCCTGTGTAATTCGACATAACATAAGTTGTTTATTGGTTTTATTGATACAAATATAGAAAAACCGAAATTTTCTCCAAAACTGGAAGAGCGGCTTTGGCCTAGTTAATAGGATACGTTGTATGCCGGAATGCGGATAATTTTATAGCCATTGCCATGAAATTGTTGATTTAAATAAACAGAAAGCCCCCCTATTTGTTAAATTTGCCTCTTATACTGAATTACAAGAACTAAACACGAAGTATAATTTTCTTTTCACGATTTAATACATTTTTGATGAATCAATATTTATTCACTTCACCCATGAAATTTCGTATCCAACTCCTGCTGCTCAGTATCTGGGCTGTTTTGTTATTGCCTGTCACTGCCATGTCTCAGGGACTTCTTTTCAACAATGGTCCCATTGTTACGCATCCGGGATCAGGTTCCGGTGGAGCCGATGTTTCACAAATGCAAGGGGTAACATTGGGTTATGGTACTATTGGATATGGTGCCAATAACAATGCTCCTATAAGGCTTACCGATCAGTTCACAAATACTGTTCCTTGGGTAATCGATTATATTGATGTATATGCATATCAAACAGGAAGCACAACCACATCAACCTTCACCAGCGGGGTAGTAAAAATCTGGGACAATGATCCGAGTTCCGGTACTGCCAATGCCGAGTTTGGTGATTACAGCACCAACCGTATGGTACTGACCGACTGGACAAACTGCTACCGCACAGTTGAACCTGATTTGGCGGCCACCAATCGCCCCATCATGCGTATCCGACTGAATTGCGGAGGGGTGGTAATTCCGGCTGGTACCCATTGGGTAGAATACGGCCTTACCGGTACTCTGGCATCCGGACCGTTCAGTCCGAATGTCAGTATTCTGGGAACCGGTAACACAGGAGATGCGAAACAGTTTAATGTAACGGGCTACACGGCCACATTATTAAATGGACCGACGTATAATATTGGCAT
>JBGAVF010000250.1:3047-4345 GCA_044228315.1 Bacteroidia bacterium
GTATGATAACCGTTAATTTTCAGGATGGAACTACCCGTAATGTTGGCAACACATATACCGTAGAACTCTCCGACATAACCGGGAATTTCCCCGGAACAGCATTAACCACGAATACAGTGAGTGCAACGCAACTCACGGCGTTAATTCCTGTTTCTACATCCGGAGGGGCCAACTATAAAGTTCGGGTATTGGCATCAAATCCACTTGACACCAGTAATGCATTGTCACTCATCATCTATGCCAACCCGGATATGCTGCTGCCTGACAATATTACGGTATGTGAAGGCGGTACGGTGAATGCCATCAATTTCACTGGGACATTGCCAGGAACACATTTTCTCTGGACCAACAACAATACATCCATAGGCCTGGCTGCGAGTGGTACCGGAAATATCGCATCTTTTACTGCAACAAATACTACGGGTGTTGTGCAAACAGCCACCATTACTGTTACGCCAAAAACCGGACTTGCAGACACCGATACCTTTGTATATACAGGAGCCCTTCAAACCTGGACAGTTCCGGCCGGGGTTACCTCCATTCAGATTAGTGCCAAAGGTGCATCGGGCGGTACCAATGCGAACAGTGGAAAAGGGGGGATAGCTAGCGGAACCCTTGCCGTAACACCGGGACAGGTGCTTCAGATTTATGTAGGCGGATTACCTGCAGGTGGGTTTATACCGGTAACTGCCGGAGGATATAATGGTGGAGGAACCGGTGTATATGCCAACGGGGGAGGAGGTGCATCCGATGTCAGAGTATCACCCTACTCATTAACCTAACGGATACTTGTGGCCGGTGGTGGTGGAGGTGATTACGCTAGTTATATTGGAGGTGACGGAGGCGGATTAATAGGAGGAAACGGCGTTACGCAAGGAACACCTACAACCGGAGGCACACAATCAGCGGCCGGATCACCCGGAAGTGGCGGGGGCTTTGGCCTGGGTCAAAATGGTAACCAACCTTATAACGGAGGCGGAGGCGGAGGAGGTTATTATGGAGGAGGTTCTATGAGTGGAACTCTGTCGCCTGGTGGAACTGGAAATGGCGGTGGCGGCGGTGGCTCCAGCTATATTGGCGGTGTTACCGGTGGTACTACCACACCCGGATTAAATTTGGGTGATGTTTTTGTCACAATTTCATATATTGAACCGGGATGTACGGCCACTCCTAAAACATTTAATATTACAGTAAAACCAAAATCGACTGTAAAGCTTCCGGCTTCACAGGTGGTATGTAACGGTGCCTCAACAGCACCGGTAAATTTCAGCGGATATATCGGAACCGTTTGCGGCACT
>JBGAVF010000251.1:0-4317 GCA_044228315.1 Bacteroidia bacterium
CTACCACTACCTATTGGGTGCGTGGACAAATCGGCACAGCCAGTTGTTTTGCCTACGACACGGTTACCATTACCGTAATTACCTGCGCCACCAACTGTATCAACTGCACCGATACCCTGTTGCTGGCAGCGAAAGGGCTACAGGTATGTATGCCATTTAACGGAAACGCTTCCGATGAAAGCAATCATGGCAACAACGGTACGGTGAACAATGCCCTGCTTACTGCCGACCGCAACAATGCACCCCTTAAAGCCTATCAGTTCAATGGCATCAACAGCGAGATCAGCATTGCAAACAATCCGCTCATCGACTTTAACAGCAGCAGCACATTTACCATCAGCTTCTGGCACTATGCCAGTGCAGCGTCTAACTTTTCAAGCATTATCACTAAATCGGAGCAAAGTGATACCAGCGGATATGTGGTTGGTTTTGACAACACCGGAAAATTCCGGTTCATGACGAATCTTTTGTATGAAGTGAAGACCACCGGCACCGTGCCGCTTAACACATGGCAGCATTATACGGTAACCTTCAACACAAAAAATCAGGTACGTGTGTACGTAAATGGGGTGATGCAGGCAAGCACCGCCATACCGAACCTGAACGGCAATGCATATCCGGTAAAACTGGGACGACTTTATACAACAACATCAGGATATTTCTACAACGGAAAGATCGACGAACTGCGTATCTATAACCGGGCCCTTTCCCCGGCAGAAGTAGAAAAGCTGTTCAATGTTTCTGCATTAGCCGTGAGTGCCGGGAACGATCGCACCATTTGTAAAGGAGATACCATTACTTTGAAAGCACAGGGTGGCAATACCTATAGCTGGCAGCCCATAGCCGGTTTAAGCAATCCATCCATCGCCAGTCCATTGGCATTCCCCACTGTTTCCACCGATTATATCTGTACCATAAGCAACGGCACTTGTACATCGAACGATACGGTGCATGTGGAAGTAAACCAGAACTGTTTGGGATGCCCTTCCAATATGCCCACCATGGGTGCTGAACTGGTGGTGAACGGAGATTTTGAAAACGGCAACACCGGTTTTGGTACTGACCTTACGTATAGAACCTTGTTCAGCAATCAGGGAGATTATGGCGTTACTTATGACCCCAATCTGCTGCTATATACGTTATCCTCATGCGGCGACCGTACCTCGGGCAACGGGAAGATGCTGGTGATTGATGCATCGGTAACTGCCGGAAAGCGGGTGTGGTATCAAACTGTACCGGTGAATCCGAAATCCATTTATACATTTAGCTTCTGGGCATCGAGCGTGTATTCGTTATTGCCGGCACAATTACAGTTCCGTATCAACGGAGTAGTGCTGGGCACTACACTCAATTTGCCTAGTAATACCTGCGGCTGGTTGCAAAGCGGCATCAGCTGGGCATCGGGCACTTCCACTTCGGCACTGCTCGAAATTATCGATATCAATACGGTAGCCATTGGAAACGATTTTGCTCTCGATCATATTTCGTTCAAAGAATGCGGATGCGATGTGGTGCCGTTCATATCAAAAGACACCGCTATTTGCAAAGGCAACGCGGTTACACTCACGGCTTCGGGAGGTATAGTGTACCGGTGGCGGCCTGCATACAATATCAACGATACCATTATTCCCAATCCTACGGTTACACCCGATACCACTACCACCTACACGGTGTATATCACCGGAATTTCGGGATGTGAAAAAACCGACAGTGTAAAAATTACGGTTAATCCAAAACCGTCGGTGGGTATTTCTGCCGATATGGAAATATGCGAAGGTGAATCAGCCACCCTTCATGCCAGTGGCGGAGTTACATACCGCTGGAATCCTGATATTTCCTTGAACGACACCACATCATCGGATCCGGTAGTAACTCCCAAAACGAATACACGCTATTTTGTAACAGTGAGCAATGCCAGCGGATGTAAGGATACAGCCGGGGTGAGTGTGCGTGTGAAAAGCTGTGAGGATACCATATTTCTGGTGATCCCCAATGTGTTCACCATCAACAACGATGGCACCAATGATAACTTTGAAGTAGGCAGCAAAGGGATACGTCAATTCAGCATTACCATTTATAACAGGTGGGGGCAGGAATTGTATGCATCCGATGATGTGCATTTCAAATGGAACGGGGGGAACTACGGGGAAGGAGTTTATTATTACAAGGTAATTTATTCCACTTCGAAAGAACAAAGCAAAACCCTCAAAGGAAGTATTACCCTTATTCGTAACTGACGCCATTCCGTTGACACTGTTGCTCGATAATTACGATTCATTTTCCTTTTTGCTCAAAGACTATTTGGAGCGATTGGGTGAAACCGTGATGGTATATGAGAACAACGATGATTTTTCAACCATTATACAACAGCCCTTTTCCAGGGTTATATTATCACCCGGACCCAAAACACCACGTCAGTCGGGATGCCTGATGCAGATGGTGGAATATTGCTCCACGTTCAAAATACCTACACTGGGCGTTTGCCCCGGTCATCAGGCCATCGGGGAATATTTCGGTGCCGAGCTGGTACATGCCTTGCGGCCGGCACACGGGAAAACCAGCCTCATTGCCCATACCCAACATCCGTTGTTTCACGCATTGCCGGCCACTTTCACGGTATGCCGGTACCATTCACTGGTGCTGCAACATCCCGAAGAAACGCCCTTACAAGTGATTGCACAAACCCCTGCCCATGAAATTATGGCCATTGCCCATGCAACTCTTCCTATATGGGGCGTGCAGTTTCATTCGGAAGCAGTACTCACAGAGTTCGGTTCCCACATGTTACATAACTGGCTTCACTACTGTAAAGGATGAACCCTTTTTGAGGTTGTTCACAAACCTTGTGAATAATTGGCATGACGTTATGTAGGTCAAACTGTATCTTGCAGATATAACACAGCTCTTATATGTGGCGAAAACTTAATGGCGAACATCTAAAGCAACCCATTCACGAGGAAGTAGAATCTATATTGACCCGCGAGAAAGAACTGGGCAACAGCCTTAAGGTATGCATCGGCACCGACTCACAGGTGTATGGAGAAGTGATCGAATTCGCCACGGTGATCGTATTTGTGCGTGAAAAACGGGGAGGATTCATGTTCATTCATGCAGAAAGCAAGCGGATGAAGATGAGCCTGAAAGAACGCATGCTTACCGAGGTGGCACGCTCCATTGATATTGCCTACCAGCTCTGCGATCTGCTCGATGCCTATAATGTGGATCTGGAAGTGCATGCCGATATTAATACCAATCCCCAGTTTAAATCCAATACCGCTTTAAGCGAGGCCATGGGATATATTCTCAGCATGGGGTTTGTGTTTAAGGCAAAACCGGATGCATTTGCCAGCAGCTATTGTGCCAATAAAATCGTTCACTGATACTGCGTACCTTCGTCCCTCATTTTTATACTACGTATGTTGCACATAAGGCTGATCATTCTTGCTTTCTTTATACTGCCGACACTGTCGGTATCGGCCCACGGTAACGATGACAGTACAGTAATAAAAAAAGTATATTCCCCGGAGGCCATGCGCAAAGATGCCGCCGTATTGCACGATGCACTGGTGGCCATGCACCCCGGATATACCTGGTACAGCAGCCGGGAGCAGATGGACAGTATGTATACCACTACAGTGGCACAACTTAACAAGCCCATGACGGAAAAGGATTTTGTGCGTGTGCTGCAGCCCTGGATCACCATGATCCGCTGCGGACATACCGATGTGTTTTTTTCAAAAAAGATGGTTCGTTTTGCCAAACATCATCCACCGAAAACCATGCCGGCCACCATCATCATTCTTAACAATCAGCTGTACCTGTTTTCACACAACTGTACCGATTCCACCCTGCAGGCAGGCAGCCGGGTGCTTTCTATCGACGGGCACAGTGCCCGTGAAATAATTGATAAGATGTACCGCAATGTAAGCAGCGACGGATACAATACTACCTATAAAGACAATTTGCTCAACCGTTACTTTGGTTCGTATTACCGATTTGTGTACGGAAGCCGCGATTCATTTCTGTTCACGGTGATGGATACCATGCAGGCTGTTTCCTCCCACTGGGTTAAAGAAAAACCGGGACCACCCAAACTGGAAAAAAAAGAAAAGAAGGCGGCTGACGAGGCAAACAAGAACTTCCGCTTCCGGTATTATGACGCCGATTCTACCACGGCACTCATTACATACGCATCATTTTCAGTGCGTAATTCAGGGGCAAAATTCCGGAATGTGTTTCACACACTTGAAAAGAATGAAACACCCAATCTTATCATCGACTTCCGAAACAACACCGGCGGCAGTGTATACGAATGCG
>JBGAVF010000252.1:0-4279 GCA_044228315.1 Bacteroidia bacterium
CATGCTGCAAGTATTCAACAGCAAGGCACGGAGTACCGCGTATGCATCGGGCAACAGCAGCAGCACCTGGTACAGCCGCAGCATGGGATTGCTGGGAACCCTCATCCTGATGTTTCTGATCATTCACCTCATTCAGTTCTGGGTGAAATCTCGTTTTACAGGACTGGAGCCGGTGAGCTACGACGGGGAAGAATATGAGAACCTGTACATCGTAATGGTAAAAGCCTTCTCACAACTGTGGGTGGTAATTGTATATGTACTCGCCATGGTTTCATTATGCTACCACCTCATGCACGGTTTTCAGAGTGCTTTCCAGACACTGGGTCTGAATCATAATAAATACACTCCGGTAATAAAGTTCGTAGGTGTGGCCTTTTCACTGGTCGTATCCATTGTGTTTGCACTGATGCCTGTGATCATGTACATACAGAACAACTAAGTGCATACCGGCAACCATTATAATATCTCCGAAGAAAATACAACGCATTAAACTCATACCCCAATGCTAAATTCAAAAATACCCGAAGGTCCATTAGAACAAAAATGGTCGAAGTATAAAGGCTCTGTGCCACTGGTGAATCCGGCCAACAAACGCAATCTGGAAGTGCTTATCATCGGTTCCGGACTGGCCGGCGCTTCGGCCGCTGCCTCACTCGCGGAGCTGGGTTATAAGGTGAAGGTTTTCTGCTTTCAGGACAGCCCTCGCCGTGCCCACAGTATTGCGGCCCAGGGAGGTATTAATGCAGCAAAAAATTACAAAAACGACGGTGACAGTGTGTACCGTTTGTTCTATGATACCATTAAAGGCGGCGACTACCGCGCCCGTGAAGGAAATGTATACCGTCTGGCCGAGGTGAGCAATGCGATCATCGATCAGTGTGTGGCTCAGGGGGTACCGTTTGCACGCGAATACGGCGGTTTGCTCAGCAATCGCTCGTTCGGCGGTACTCAGGTACAGCGTACCTTTTATGCAGCCGGACAAACCGGTCAGCAACTTCTGCTCGGTGCCTACTCAGCTCTGGAACGCCAGATCGGGATGGGTGCGGTGCAAATGCTATCGCGCCATGAGATGCTGGATGTGGTGACCATCGACGGTAAGACCTGCGGTATCATAGCCCGCGATCTGGTGACCGGAAAACTCGAACGACATTTCGGACATGCCGTTTTGCTTTGCAGCGGTGGTTACGGTAACGTATTTTATCTCAGCACCAATGCCATGGGCAGCAATGTAACGGCAGCCTGGCGTGCCCATAAAAAGGGTGCCTTCATGGGTAACCCAAGCTTTACTCAAATTCACCCTACCTGTATTCCGGTAAGCGGCGACCATCAGTCAAAATTAACGCTGATGAGTGAAAGCCTCCGGAACGACGGACGTATATGGGTGCCTAAAAAAGCCAACGACACCCGCAACCCGAACGATATTCCTGAAGAAGAACGCGATTATTATCTCGAAAGAAGATACCCTGCCTTCGGTAACCTCGTGCCCCGCGACGTGGCCAGCCGTGCTGCCAAAGAACGTTGTGATGCCGGTTACGGTGTAGGCCCTTCCAAGATGGCCGTGTACCTCGACTTCAAATTCAACATGATGCGTTACGGACGGGTGGAAGCTACCAAAGCCGGCATGACCAATGCTTCGGATGCGGAAATACTGGCCATGGGTAAGGAAGTGATCAAAGAAAAATACGGCAACCTCTTCGATATGTACAAGCAGATCACCGGAGAGAACCCGTACGAAATGCCAATGCGTATTTACCCGGCCGTGCATTATACCATGGGCGGCTTGTGGGTTGATTATGAACTGATGACCACCGTTCCGGGGTTGTATGCCCTGGGAGAAGCCAACTTCAGCGATCACGGTGCCAACCGCCTCGGGGCTTCAGCTCTGATGCAGGGATTGGCCGACGGATATTTTGTGATTCCATACACCATAGGCTCATACCTCAGCAAGGAGATCAGCAATAAAGGAATCCCTACCGACCATCCGGCTTTCGTAGAAGCTGAAAAGAACATTCAGAACATGCTCGACAAGCTCCTGAATATAAAAGGCACAAAAACGGTAGAGAGTTTTCATAAACGACTGGGCAAAATTATGTGGGATAAATGCGGCATGGCCCGCAATGAGCAAGGCCTGAAGGAAGCCATTGAAGAGATCCGTGCCCTGCGTAAAGAGTTCTGGAGTGATGTACGGGTTCCCGGTACCCAGTATGAGTTTAACCCTGAACTGGACAAGGCCTCACGCGTAGCCGACTTTCTGGAACTGGGCGAACTGATGTGTATGGACGCCCTGAACCGTAACGAAAGCTGCGGCGGACATTTCCGTGAAGAATACCAGACCTCGGAAGGCGAAGCACAGCGCGACGACCAGAATTATGCCTAATCGGCCTGGGAGTTTAAAGGTGGCAGCCAGTTTGAAATGCACAAAGAAAACCTTGTTTTCGAAAATATTAAGATCGCTCAACGTAGTTATAAATAATTAAAAAAATAGACGGCCATGCACGGTAACATGACAATAAAATTAAGGGTGTGGAAACAAAAGAACCAGGATGCCAAAGGCGGACTGGTTGACTACACGGTAGAAAATGTTTCGCCCGATATGTCGTTCCTCGAAATGTTCGACGTTCTGAATGAGCGTTTGGTGAGTGAAGGACAGGAACCCATCGCTTTCGACCACGACTGCCGTGAAGGCATTTGCGGTATGTGTAGCATGTACATCAACGGACGTCCGCACGGACCGCTGAACGGCATCACCACCTGCCAGCTTCACATGCGCAGCTTCAGCGATGGTGATACGATCATTGTGGAACCCTGGAGAGCACGCGCCTTCCCTATTATTAAGGACCTGGTGGTTGACCGCACCGCCTTCGACCGCATCATTGCAGCCGGAGGATTTATTAGCGTGGATACCGGCAATGCCCAGGATGCCAACAACCTGCCCATCAGCAAGACGGCTGCCGATGAAGCCTTTATGAGTGCCTCATGTATTGGTTGCGGAGCCTGTGTGGCAGCCTGTAAAAATGCATCAGCCATGCTGTTCGTTTCGGCCAAGGTATCGCAACTGGCGCAGTTGCCACAAGGTCAACCCGAACGTTACCAGCGTGTGGCCAGTATGGTAGCACAAATGGATAAAGAAGGGTTCGGTGCCTGCACCAATACCGGCGCATGCAGCGCTGAATGCCCGAAGGAAATTTCACTCACCAACATTGCCCAGCTCAACCGCGATTATCTCACATCTCAATTTGTAGTTAACGAATAATCCATGTACCTTTACTAAATGAAAAAGGGTTCATGGTTGCTTATCTTCTTTTTTATTTTCGGTATTTATTCTACCGCCTGTATTCATCATAAAGGCAACAGGCACACGCAAAGCAAATCCATTATGTATGATGGCGGAGATGGCATGAGTATGGATAATGCCGTAAAAATTACCGGAGCGAAAAATGAGCAGGAAGGAGTAGCTGCCGAATATGCCTACCTGGCCAAAGAATATGAAGGATATAAAATTGTGAGCCAGAGCCTGATCAATAAAAAGGGAAAGAGTTTTGATGTGCTTGAGATCCGAACAAAAGAAAACAAAACCGTTAAAGTGTATTTCGACATCAGCGATTTCTTCGGAAAAATGCTCCCGTAATCCAACCGAACCGTTGTGTTCGCCGGAAGGCTGATCACCCCGTCACACAGCATGCCCCGGCTGCCCCGTTTACCGGGTTCGCTTCATTCCCATTACCCAAATAAGATTAAGGCAATTGTGAAAGGCAGTGACATGAGTTGCATTCCAATATTTGCAAATTAATTGCCTTCACACATAAATATTTTATATACCTTTGCAGCCCTTAAAGCGCATGTGGCGTAATTGGTAGCCGTGCCAGACTTAGGATCTGGTGCCGTAAGGCGTGGGGGTTCGAGTCCCTCCATGCGCACTAACACACCCAAAAGGCCTACGCCGGCCAGGGAAACTATACCGCAAAATCTTTACTGTTAAGGTTTTGCGGTTTTTTATCGAAACTGACACTCTTATTCAATTCTATCATTCATGAAAATTCAACACGAAATTCAAAACGGGAACCTTGCCATTATCGATATGCACCTCGACAGAGCCGAAGTGGAAGATAAGTTTCAAAAGGAACTGAAGGCCGTTACCAAAAATGTAACCATGCCGGGATTTCGCCCGGGCCATGCCCCGAAAGCACTTATTGAGCAAAAATACGGCGCATCGGTGCGTTTTGAAGCCCTCAACACCATGGTGAACGAAGGCCTTACCGATTACCTGAAAGCGCAAAAG
>JBGAVF010000253.1:0-4327 GCA_044228315.1 Bacteroidia bacterium
GTCTTCTTACCAAACAGGCAACAGCCAATCTATACATCAGTTCATTTTACGGGTTGCCTGTTGCATTGGTGGTGTCAATTGAATCCCTATTTCGATTTGATCAGTTTTTCACTCGATTTTACGCCACTTTCTGTCACTATTTGTATGATGTAATTTCCTGCCGACAAATTTTCCAAGTGCATCTGTTCATTGAATTTTGACTTACCACTGCTGACGGTTCTTCCCTTCTCATCCACAATTTTATAGTCAAAACTTTCCATGGAACAACCCTTCGTTTGAATTGATATCTCGTTTTTAAACGGATTGGGATATACAACAAGAATGCCTGTATTCTCTGTTCCGGCACCTGACAGATTTTCTTTTTCAAGTTTTACTATCCAGAAATCAGAATTACCATGATTGCCCGACACATTTCCATCTTTTGAATTTGAACTCCCGGCTACAATATAACCGCCGTCTGAAGTTTGCAATACACAATCGGCAAAGTCATAATCTGATCCCCCCAGGCATTTCTGCCAGACAACATCCCGGCACGCGCTCAGTTTTACAAGCCAAAAATCATTCGAGCCTTTATTGCCCGACACATCTCCATCTTTTGAATTTGAAAAGCCCGCCACAATAAACCCGGCATCGGTGGTTTGTTGAACACTGTTGGCCTCATCAAAACCGGTTCCGCCCAATGCCCTTTGCCATGCAATATCTCCATTGGCTTTCAACATCACTATCCACAGATCGTTAAACCCGTGGTTGTTGGTTACATCCCCCTCATTTGACATAGCATAACCGGCAACAATATATTCACCATTCTTTGTTTGCTGAATGCCAAAAGCTTCATCAAATCCAAGTCCACCGAGGGCTTTTTGCCAGAGAATAGCACCGTTCGGATCGAGCTTAATTACCCACAGATCGACATCTCCATGAAATCCTTTCACATCCCCATTATTTGAAGAAGTCATTCCTGCCACAATATATCCTCCATCTGTTGTTTGCCGAATGTCATGGACCTCATCCCAGGCAGATCCACCCAATGATTTTTGCCAGATAATTTTTCCCGACGCGTCTAATTTTATAACCCAGAAATCCTCGCTGCCGTGGTTTCCCGAAACGTCTCCATCATTGGATTCTGAGCTACAGGCTACTATATATCCCCCGTCTTTTGTTTGATGCACGTTTACACCTCCTCCGTCTCCTTTAGTTCCACCCAGGGTTTTTTGCCAAAGAATCGTTCCGCTGCCATCGGTTTTTATCAGCCATAGATCCCATCCTCCATGATTTCCCGTAACATCTCCATCATTCGATTCCGTTGACCCGGCTATTACATACCCACCATCGGTCGTTTGCTGAATTCCAAATGCATCATCACCGTTTGTCCCCCCATAGGTTTTTTGCCACAGTATGGTACCTGCAGCATTTATTTTCACTACCCATATATCACTTTTGCCATGATTCCCTGTTACATCTCCATCATTCGATTGCGTTTCGCCTGCAATGATATAACCGGCGTCAGTGGTTTGTATGATTTTTCTGGCATGTTCAGTTCCAATTCCACCGAAACTTTTTTGCCAAATAATATTCGGGGACTGGCAAAATACTGTGATGCCTAATAAGCTTCCAATGAGTATGCCTAAACGCCTTTTCATAGTTGTTTATTGATATTCTTTTTTAGTGTCTCGTCGAATGTTCATCAAAGAACATATACGCTATTTCCGTTTTTACGCTACATAATCCGCAAGGTACTGATACCGTGGAGTAAGTTTTCCGTCTTTTGTAATGGTGGCATGATCAATAATAAACCCTTCCGCATTATCAATGAGTTCCGGCAACACATGGCGCACCAGTAAGGAACCAAATTCGGTGCTGGCATCCAGTGGCATTTCGCAGGGCAGGTTGCTTACGGCCATTACATCCACCGTATGTTTCAGGTAAGGCTCCACCACCTTTTCACTTAACGAATGCCAGCCAAATACCGGATCGTTAATGGTAGTGGCTTTCACCGTGCAGGGTATGGAACCGTCTATATCGCAGGAAATATCGGCGATCACCTTAATGGAAAAACGAGGGTCCTTCATTTCTTCTTTGGTAAAGAAAACCGGGATGCCCTGTTTCCA
The DNA here is from genome assembly GCA_044228315.1 of Bacteroidia bacterium. Taxonomy (GTDB): domain Bacteria; phylum Bacteroidota; class Bacteroidia; order UKL13-3; family UKL13-3; genus CAINMV01. The sequence goes on from JBGAVF010000253.1 coordinate 2,109, forward strand.
GAAAATGGCATTCATCATCATATCGGTGGCCCGGTAATAGGGGCCGAAATGGCATTCATACAATTCGGGAGAATGGTAGAAATCGGATTTATCCCAGGCACTTCCATCCTTCCGGAAGTACAGATCGTCGATACGCAGGTGAACAAATACCGGTTCATCAAAGGTGTTGTTGAGGTACTCCTTTTTCGTCACCTCCCGTATATTGAGGTGTTGCAGCAACTCCAAAGCACCGTGTGCCACACGGCCGTCGCCGGCCAAACAAATTTTTATGGCAGGAAGCTGCACCGCTTTATACTGCGCTTTCAGTTCCAGGTAGTTCTTGCATTCATGGGCCGGTTTCAGGTTGTAAAGACCAAACTTTTTTCCATAGGTGATGAACCCGTTGTGGGTTCCCACTATGCCGGCAAAACGGCCAAAACCAAGGATACGGCTTCCGTTTTCCCATACCAGGGTTTCGTAATCGATCAGGGTTATTTTCTTCCGTAAAATTTCACGCAGCAGATTCCGGTTATGGGCCTGCTTCTTTATGGTATGCGAAAAGAACATGTAGGTTTTCCCTTCGATGAGCTGGTCAACCGGCACTTCCTTTATCCCCATCAATACATCACACTGGCTCATATCTTCGGTGGCTTCTACACCGTACCGGGCATATTCATCTTCATTAAAACAACGAAACGAAGCCGGCTGCAGCATTACCTGCGTATCCGGATAGTTATTCATCAGTTCATAGCACTGGTGCGGAACCAGTGGCGTGCGCAAATCGGGGGGCACCTTGCCTTCCCGTATAATTCCTATTTTCATACCGTTCACAAAGGTAACCATTCTCCTTCCATCTGTAACCTGACAGGTGTCAGGGCTTTCGATTGTCATTTTTTTAATCATTTGATTAATTTATTTGTTTAAATCGTATTTTTAATTCTATTTCGTACCGTCATTTCAAAAAAACACCCGCTCCATGCCCGCCCGGAAACCCATAAAAACACCCGACCTCAGCACCGAACAAAAGATAAAGGAAGCGGCGCGAAACGTATTCACCCGAAAGGGGTATGCTGCCACGCGCACCCGCGACATTGCCGAGGAAGCGGGCATCAACCTGGCCCTCCTTAATTATTATTTCCGCAGCAAGGAGAAGCTGTTCGAGCAGATCATGATGGAGAAGATGCAGTCGTTCTTCGGCTCCCTGGCCCCGGTTCTGAATGACACCAACACCACACTGGAAACCAAAATCGAATTGCTCGTGGCCTGTTATATCGACATGCTCACCCTGGATCCCAACATGCCCCTTTTTGTACTGAATGAAATACAGAACAACCTCACTCATCTGAAAGAAAAAGCCGGCATCCGGCAGTTCATTTTACAAAGCAGTTTCATTCGTCAGCTGAAAGAAAAAGACTGATATGGACCCGTTTTACTCATCAATATTATGCTGCCGTTCATCGGGTTTCATTTCCGGGAACCGATGAAAGAACCCGCTGTGCCTGATGAACCAACTCATCCCGAAATGGGTAAAAGCCCTTCTGAAAACCAAATAAACAAATACATGCTTCGCCTCATGAATTCATCCTCTGTTCGCACCACCCTGATGCTTGTTATTCTGGCATTTTCGCCGGTCATCAAAGCGCAGGTACAAACACTCAGCATCGACTCGTGTTATCAGCTTGCCCGCGCCAATTACCCGCTCATACGTCAGCACGAACTCATTGCCCGTACCCGTGATTACAATGTGCAGAATGCCGGCAAAGGGTATATGCCACAGATTAGCATCAACGGGCAGGCTACGCTGCAGTCGGATGTGCTGAGCATTCCTATAAAAATTCCCGGTCTGCATATTCCTGAGTTAAGCAAGGATCAGTATAAAGTGCTTGCCGACATCAACCAGCCTTTGTACGACGGGGGAATGGTGCGATTTACAAAAGAGTTGCAGGAACAAGCCGCCGCCACCGAAAACAGCAAACTTGAAGTGGAGCTATACAAACTGAATGAACGTATTAACCAGTTGTTCTTTGGCGTATTGCTGCTGAACGAACAGATCACCATCACCGAACTTGCAAAAAAAGATGTGGACCGTGCCCTGAATAAAATCCGTGCCGCCATCGAGAACGGGGTAGCTCTCAAAAGCAACGCCGATGTACTGCTAGCCGAGCAACTCAAAATAGAACAAAAACTGATCGAACTGCGTGCTTCACGAAAAGCCTATCTGCTGATGCTGGGCAACATTA
>JBGAVF010000254.1:0-4641 GCA_044228315.1 Bacteroidia bacterium
TGGTGGGGTTCGGTGTACACTGCCCACTTCCTGGTAGAAGCACGTAAGGCAGGATTTGATGTAAACAATAATACCCTTAACAAGCTTTTCGACTTCATGAACGAACGCATGAAGAACAAAGAGACCGAAGATTACCGGTATTATAACGGAGGAAATATCATTGTTCGTAAATATGCCAAACGCGAGATCATATACAGCCTGTATGTAATGGCACTCAGCGGCAAAGCCCGTGTGGCCACCATGAATTATTACAAACAGAATATCGACCTCGTATCTCAGGATATGCGGTATATGCTGGCTGCGGCCTATTATTACAGCGGTGATAAAAACAGCTATGAGCAGATCATACCGAATGCTTTTGAAGAAGATTTCAGTGTAAACAGCTGGGGTGGCTGCTTCTATTCACCCATACGGAATGAAGCCATTGCGCTCAACAGCATTCTGGATGTGAACCCATCCGATAAGCAGGTGGCCGGCATGGTGCGCCATCTTATTCAGCAGGTGAAAATCCGAAACTACCTTAATACACAGGAAGCCGCCTTTACCTTCCTGGCACTGGGTAAATTATCGCGTCACATGAATGCCGGTAAGGCATCGGCAAGCATAGTAAGGGACGGGAAAAATGTGGGCACATTCAGTGGCAACGACATCTCCCTGAAGACGGCCGATTGCTTTGGAGAAACAACGATAAAGGCAGATGGCTCTTCGGCGGTTTATTATTTCTATGAAAGTGAAGGGCTCCCGGCCGATGGAAGCTTTAAAGAAGAGGACCGTCACCTGCAGGTGCGCAGAACCTATCTGAATCAGTTTGGCGGGGCCATAAACGGACCGGTAAAACAAAATGATCTGGTGGTGGTGAAGATCACCCTGCGTTCCGATGCGGAGTATACCGAGAATATTGTGATCACCGATATGCTGCCGGCCGGACTCGAAATTGAGAATCCGCGCCTCACCGAAACCAATGAACTTCCATGGATCAAGGATCGGGAATCGCCTCAGTATATTGATGTGCGCGACGATCGTATCAACATGTACACGTTTGCCGGCATGCAACCCCCTTTGTTGTGGGACCGGTGAGTGCCGATGCCATGTATAACTACGACTTCCGAAGCTATAACGGTGCCGGTAAGCTGGTGGTTGAATAATACCTTGCGTTAACGAGTTGTATACACTATGAAGAAATTTTTGATTTTCCTGATATTGATTTTGATCGGCATTGGCGGGTACCTGGCCTACCGCTGGTATTTTGTGAACGATAATTTTATACGGCAAATTAACCTGGTACCCTACAATGCCGTATATGTGCTGCAAACCAATGAGCCGGTGGAGAACTGGAAAAAGTTCAGCGACAGCAAGCTGTGGAAGCATTTCAGGCAGCATCCCAAATTTGCCGCTATTGCCGTGAGTGCCGATAAGCTGGATCAGTTCTTTAAAGACAATGAGAAGATCCTCGGGTCAATCGGCAGCCGCGATTTTACCTTGTCGGCGCATGTTACCAAATACAACGATTACGATTTCCTCTTCATCACCGACCTTTCCAAAGCCTCTAAAATAGGCCTGGTGAAAGATCAGGTGGAGAATGTGTTTACACGCCTCGGCTACAAGGTTACCCTGCGCAGCTATAAGAATGAAACCATTTATGAGATGCTCGATGCTACCACGCATGAATCCCTGTACCTGAGCATCGTAGCCAACCACGCCGTGTGCAGCTATTATGCCGGACTGGTAGAAATGTCGATCGATGAAAAAGATGCACCGGCCTTTGTGCACGACAATAAATTTATTGAGGTGGAAGAAAAAACTTCCGACAACGGACTGGCACGGCTGTTTATAAATTATTCGGCAATGGAGCCGTTTCTTCGCTGTTACCTGAGCGAGCTGAACGGGGCTGTAAGTGATATGAACAAAGTGATGAAGTTTTCAGGGCTTTCCCTGCGCCTGGAAGATGAGGATGTGGACATTCACGGTATCACCAATCTCAACGACTCGGCCGACAGCTACCTCCACGCCATCATGCAAAGCGGAAGGGGAGAGCTGGGGGCGTATAAAATATTGCCTGCCCGCACGTCTGCTTTTGTTTCGGTGGGATGCAGCAAGTTCAGCACCTTCTATGAAAATCTGATGCGGGTGATGCAACAGGATAAAAAAAGCTATGACGAATTTTCAGCCGCTACCAATAAAATTGAAGGCCTGCTGAAGATCAGTCTCAAAGAACATTTCTACAGCTGGATGGGAGATGAGGTGGTGCTGTCGCAGAATCAGTCGGCCGGACTTTCGAAAGAAGAGGAATACATCATTTCAGTGCATGCCAACGATATTGTACAGGCATCGGTGAACCTTCAGTTTGTGGAAGATCAGATCCGTAAAAAAACTCCGGCAAAGTTTGAAGCCGTAACCTATAAAGGGCATACCGTGCATTATCTGGAAGTAAAAGGTCTGTTTAAAGTATTGCTGGGTAAGTTGTTCAGCAAGGTGGAAAAACCATACTACACCATCATTGATGAATATGTTTGTTTCAGCAACAAGCCCGAAACCATTATTGCCCTGATTGAAGATTACGAAAATAAAAACACGCTGGAGAATGATGCCGCTTTTAAAGAATTTGCCAAACGTATCGATACAAAAATGTCGGCTTTCTGTTATTTGAACGGCAACCGGTATTTCAATACAATGACCGCTTCACTAAAGGGGGATAGCCGTAAAAGTGCTTATGATAATAAGAAGTTCATCGTGTGTTTCCGCAATATCGGATTTCAGCTCACGGCTTCCGACCGCAACTTCGATACCCGCATCCTTCTCGATTTTGAAACACCTACCGAAGAGGATCTGAATACCGAATATTCGCCCGGTGCCACACTCGCCGAAAAAGATACCCTTTCCGATGCCGAGCGCTTTTTTATTGAAACATTCGCACACGGAGCGATCAGTGAAGATTACGACAACGGCAAGCCAAAAGTAAGGGCCGAAACCCGCGACGGACTAAAAGACGGTAAGTACAGGGAATACTATGAAGACGGAAGCCTGAAAGTGAAAGGCAGCTACCGGAAAGGACAAAAAACCGGCAAATGGCGGTATAATCCCCGACGGAACCCTGGAACGTAAAGAAACCTTTTAGTGGGGTGATATGAAGCTTTTAAAAGCGATACCCGCGATGGAGGCAAATACTTTTTTTATTGAAGTATCAGCTTCTTCACGGTTAGTCCCGATCGCACAAAATACATACCCCGGGGCAACGCCGATACGTTGATCTCTTTTGTACCAGCAGCATAGCTTGCAAGCACTTTTCCTGCAGCATCACTGATATCAATTTGTGAATTTATGTTTCCTTGTTCCGGCGATTGGATGCTAATTATCGGTTGGCAGGATTCGGGAAAATGCTGAATGAGGTATCTGATTCATTGGAAGCGTTCACCCCGGATCCATTTCCGAATATCGTACTGTAATTAATGGCGAACTCATTGGCCGTGCCACAGGTACTCACAGCATCCCAGTTCACCGACCGTGTCATCATGCCTTTCAGGTTCGAGCCTGTGGTGCTTATGCGGGTGTAACTACCGGGTTTTGAACCCTTACCCATGAGATACTGAATGGCACTTTTAACTGCGGCCGGACTGGTATATCCACCTCCTGCTGCATTGGGACAAGCCGGCAGGCCCACCACTACTTTATTGGCCGGCAAACCGGTACAGGCGCCTCCGGTGGTAGTAAATCCCGGTATCTCCATCTCGGTCGTGGCCACAATAAAATCGGCCGATCCCTGTGCATAGTTGATCCCGTCGAGGCCGGGCATGCTGCCGCTGTTATAAAGCTGCACCATAAGCATATCAAGGGAATCGCGCAGGGCATGTATCACCGGCAGGTAGGCTCCCCATATACTGCCGTAGGCCGCCTTGCCACCTTGCACAAATGCGGTTTCAGGTGCCATACTGAGGATCATTTTCTTCTTATTAACGGTATAGAAATTACTCATGATCTTTTTAGTGGCATCAATGAGGTTGATGATCTTGGCATCGGTAGGAGCACTGATGCTGCCCCCGGTAACCGTCACCGAGGCCCCTTCCAGGTCGATATCCATACCGTCGAAGCCATAGGTAGTAATAATGGCATTCATGGTAGCCACAAACGTATCACGTTCGGTGGTGTTATCAAGTGCTATGGGTGCGGTGGCACCACCTACGCTGATAAGTACTTTTTTGCCCTGGCTTTTCAGGGTTTGCACCTGTGAAGTGAAAACGGCTTTCGTGACGCCGTCGGGTACAAAATCCATCTTGTAATCCGTACCGCCTGAAGGAATGGCAAATGCCACCACGATCACATTATACCGGCTGTCGACCTGGGTGAGTTGAATATAAGGAGCGTTTGCATCGTTCCAGTTATGCCAGTATCCTACCCGGGCAGGTGTGGGTGTTTGGGCCTTCACACCCGAAATTAAAGAAAGCAGGCAAATAAACAGGAAGTAAAATTTTTTCATGAGAAAGTGTTTTTGAATACTACAGGATAAAAATGAGTGTCTGAAAGAATATTTTTTTTCAAACATAAAAGAAAATCTTCGAATTGAAAATGACCGGGCCATTATTCCGGTGTTTTCCCATTGCATAGAGACGCACGATTGTGCGTCTCAAAAATAAAACCATTCAAATG
>JBGAVF010000255.1:0-4125 GCA_044228315.1 Bacteroidia bacterium
ATTTACTTTTCCTTTTGAGTCGTTCATGAAGTGATAGTTAACATTGCCAAAACCTTTGAATTGGGTGTTTTGTGCCTGCAATGCAACCGGAAAGAGAAAAAAAGAAAACAGTATGAATACGGACAGGTATTTGTGTTTCATCATTTGTTGGGTTTTCAGCACCGGAATACGAAGGTTCGTTTTCAACGTATAACTTGCTCACGCACAAAGATGTAAATATTTAATCAAATAAAAATGACGCAAAACAAATTCTTGCGCTTCGTCAATGATAAACAGGATTGAAAGATATGTGTGAAGCAGAAAAAAATTACTGATACACGATCCGCTTAAAATACAACCGGCCCCATTCATCGTAAAGCACCAGGTGGTATAAGCCGTTCTCGAGTGTCCCGCGTTCAATGGTACAAATGAAGTTAGAGGAAACCGTGGCCCCAATGCAACCGGCACTTGTGCAACCGGAACCAAAGGCATTGGTATAGCTGCGGATATCGAACTGTTGCAATTCCTTTTTCTTTTCTCCCGATGAGGTGATGAACATGGCATAAACAATGCGCACCTCACTGGTAATATAAATATTGCCTTTCGAAGGGTTGGGGAACAATATAAAGGTACTGTCGGGCACCTGCACCGTTTGCGCCTGAGAAAAGAGCAAACCAAGCATACTGAAAGCAGATAACAGCAGACGTTTCATAGCCGGATCAAAGGTATTAATTATATCGGTACACTTTAACGTATCAAATACCCTTCCATATATACCAAAATAAATTATTTTTGTTTCATCAATATTTAACCAACATGATACAACGCCCTTTTAATTTCAAAAAATGGATCGATGAGCACCGGCACTTACTAAAACCCCCGGTTGGAAATCAATGTGTATGGGAAGACTCAGAGTTTATAGTGATGGTGGTGGGGGGACCCAACAGCCGGAAAGATTATCATTTTAATGAAGGGGAAGAGTTTTTTTATCAGCTGGAAGGCAACGTGGTGGTAAAGATCATTGAAGACGGCAAGCCGGTCGACATCCATATAAATGAAGGGGATATTTTTCTGTTGCCGCCCCGTACCCCGCATTCCCCGCAGCGCGGACCGAATACCGTTGGACTGGTTATTGAACGCAAACGCGAAAAAAAGGAACTCGATGGCTTTATGTGGTATTGCGAGAACTGCGGAGAGAAGGTGTATGAAGAGTATGAATACGTAACCGATATCGTAAAACAGTTGCCACCTATTTTCGAACGTTTTTATGATAACCCGGGAAACTGCACCTGCAAGAAATGCGGCACGGTGATCACCCGTCCGGCAAAACTTGCCTGATGAAAAGTCTTTTTTCCCGGTTCTGTCTTATGGGTGCAGCCTTCATGCTTTGCAACAGCAGCTGCAGGCAGGCCCGACCCCTCCGGTATGCGGTGCATTCCGACCGTATGTTACGAAAGGTATATAAGCACCGGAAAGAATATCATCCCCAGATCATCTATACCCGCATCGACAGGGATAAGAATAATATTCCGCATTTTAAGACCTATACATTAGGCGTCGATACCAGTCAGTATTTTTATCCGGCCAGTACTGTTAAATTGCCCTACGCAGCCCTGGCACTGGAGAGGTTTCATGCTCATGGACCGGTTGTTTCGTCGAACGGCGATACGTTTCAAATAAATTGTTTCGACTCATTGCTAGCCAAAGCCAACGGCCCCTGTCAGACCACTGAATGGCAGGATACCACTGCTTTTCAAAATCGAGCCAGTATAGCACATTACATCCGGCGAATGCTGCTGGTAAGTGATAACCGGGCCTACAACCGGGTATTCGACTGGGTGGGTAAATCGGGAAAAAACGGCCGGCTGGCGAAACTGGGATACTCCGGCTCCCGGGTGATTCAACGGTTTGACCCGGCCTGTACACCGGAGAACAACCGGAAGCACAATACCTTTACATTCTTTAAAAATCAGCTTGATTCTTTCTCGGTTTATTGGATTGAAGATGCTCCGGAGGAAAACCCGGTAAAGAATTGCATGGTGGGGAAGGCCTATTATAAAGGCGACTCATTGATACACGAACCCCGTTCGTTCCGGTACAATAATAATTTGCCGCTGCCTGAACTTGATGGCATTCTTCAAAAGATCATGCTTCCTGAGGCATTTGATAAAAACCAGAACTTTCAACTATCTGATAGTGACTACCGGTTTCTCTGGAAGTATATGTGTATGTATCCCTACGAATCGGCATGGCCGCATTACGATAGCAGTTACTTTCCGTTGTATAAGAAGTATTTGTATTACGGTTGCGACCCAAAAGGTATACCCGATTCCTCCATTCGAATCTTTAATATCGTGGGGCAGGCCTACGGGTTCACTACCGATGCGGCTTATATCGTTGACTTCCAACGTAACATCGAATTCTTTGTATCTGCTACCATTTATACCAATGCCGACGGCCTCCTGAACGATGATAAATACGAATACCAGAGTATTGCTTTTCCCTTTATGAAAGCCCTGGGCAGGAAACTGTATTCCCTGGAATGTCACCGGAAACGAACCTATGCACCGGATCTGCGGATTCTGCATCCTTCGGTATTATTCCCTTCTGTTGATTAAATGTGTGTTTCAGCAGTAAAAATTGATTCATTTTTGTAGAACCATGGACGACCTCATACCAGCGGATGCATTGCCGGAGGGTGATGAACCCGCACCCAAACGGTTTTATTATACCATGGGAGAGGTATGTGAAGCGCTTGACGTGGCGCCATCACTGGTGCGGTACTGGCATAGTGAGTTTTCTGAGATCCGTCCGCTCAAAAACAAAAAGGGTAACCGGCTTTTCCGTCCCCAGGACCTGGAGACCCTGAAACTCATCTATCATTTGCTTAAGGAGCGGGGGTTTACCATTCAGGGAGCCAAAGATTACCTGAAGAACCAGAAGCTGGCCTCCCAGAAGAATTTTGAGATGATCGAGTCGCTCAAAAAAATCAAAGCATACCTCTCGGAGCTTAGGGAGACGCTGTAGTAATTTAGCAGTATCCACCGTTTCAGACAATAAAATCCGGTTCCGGAGTTTGTTTATCCACATAATATTGCTACATTTGCAGCCCTTTTTACGGAAACGTAGGGGGCTGAACAGCTGAAAGTGAGCAGGAGAGCGGGTTTGAGAATCATAAGTTCAGTTTAAAACCGACTGTTACGTCTGCTTCCAACATATAAGTAACATTTTTTAATTTTTTAAACACGCTAACACACAATGGCAAAGGAGATTACAGGATTTGTGAAGTTACAGGTAAAAGGCGGAGCCGCCAACCCTGCGCCACCTATCGGACCTGCATTGGGATCGAAAGGTATCAACATCATGGAGTTTTGCAAGCAGTTCAATGCGCGCACCCAGGATAAAGCAGGAAAAACCTTACCGGTAATTATCACCGTTTACGCCGACAAAAGTTTTGATTTTGTTATCAAAACCCCGCCGGTTGCATCTCAATTGCTTGAGGTTACAAAAGCAAAATCAGGTTCTGACCAGTCCAACAGTAAGAAAGTAGGATCGGTTACCTGGGATCAGGTACGCTCTATTGCAGAGGTTAAAATGCCGGATATGAATTGCTTCACTGTAGAATCAGCAATGAAGATGGTAGCAGGAACTGCCCGCAGTATGGGTATCAATGTTACCGGTAATGCACCGTGGGACGCTAAGTAAACCATTCACAAAGCCAAACACCCGCATTTTGGGAGCATCTGCCAAAGTAAAATATCAGATGCGCTAGTACCAAATTAACAACTGAAATCAAAATGGCAAAAATTTCAAAAAAACGTAAAGCAGCCTTAGCTAAGGTTGACGGCACGAAACTGTATCCGCTTCTGGAAGCCGCCAAGCTCGTAAAGGAAGTGACATTTACAAAGTTCGACGCATCGGTAGATGTGGATGTACGCCTCGGGGTAGATCCTAAAAAATCAAACCAGATGGTACGTGGAACAGTAACCCTTCCTCACGGAACCGGCAAAACCATTCGCGTTCTGGTGCTTTGCACGCCTGACAAAGAGCAGGAAGCAAAAGACAACGGAGCCGATTATGTAGGACTTGATGAATACATCCAGAAGATCGAACAAGGCTGGACGGATGTTGACCTGGTGATCACAA
>JBGAVF010000256.1:0-4121 GCA_044228315.1 Bacteroidia bacterium
GTGCTCATCATCATCGGCTTTATCATCACCAACGACAAGCCGGCCCGTATCATGATGGTGTTCGGTACCGCAGCCGCTGTGATGATGCTGGCCGGACTGCTCACCCACGGCTATACGGCCTTGTATTGTTTCATCAGCGGAGGACTCTTCTGCAGTGTGATGTGGCCCTGTATTTTCTCCCTTTCCCTGGCCGGACTTGGCAAATACACCAATCAGGCATCGGCGTTATTAATCATGATGATCCTGGGCGGTGCGGTGCTTCCACCATTGCAGGGATTTCTGGCCGATAAGATGAGCATACATACTTCGTACATAGTACCTCTGCTCGGATTTTTATACCTGGCTTTCTTTGGTTACAAGGTACAGGCTGAACTCGGGAAACAGGGCATCAGCTATGATGAAGAATTGACCGCGCATTGATTACGGCATGCCGGTTACCGGGACCAATGATTTACGGAATATAAAATTCGGAGATCAGGCAGCGATTTCAATTTTTGAAATGGCAACATCCAGTGCAACTTCTTTTATACCCGGTATGGCACTGCCTTCTACACGGTAGGTGGTAATGTCGGTCATGCCGGTAAACGAGAGGATGGTGCGAAGGTATGGCTCTGTATAGTCGAACATTTTCATAGGGCCTTCTGAATAAATGCCGCCGGTTGAAATGCACAGATATACTTTTTTGCCATTCACCATGCCAATCGATTCACCGGTTTCCGTCATACGAAAGGTGACACCTCTGCGGATGATATGATCGATCCAGGCTTTTAATGTAGAAGGAATACTGAAGTTGTACATGGGCACGCCAATTACAATAATATCCGCTTCAACGATCTCATCGATCGCTTCATTGGAATGCTGAATGGCTTCTTTATGATCTTCGGAATGCAGGTCGGGGGGCGTAAAAAATGATTGCAGGTGCGACTCTTCCAGATGGGGAGAAGGGTTCTCGTTCAAGTCGCGCACTTTTACCATACTTCCGGGATGGGCATCGCAAATTTTGGCGATCAGGGCATTCGCAAGGTTGTTGCTGAATGAATACGGTCCCATAGGACTCGTAACAATGTTGAGTACTTTTTTCATTGGTGTGATGTTTAGTAGATGTTTCACAATGATACACATTGTTTCATGCACACACCCTACAGTAACAGGCCCGCAATGCAGGCTTCGGGCTAATTGGCTGATAGTATGAGGGATATTTTAATTCTGAAGGAAGGCAGGGGGGGCTTGCAATCAGATCGTATCTTCCGAATCTTCCCTATAAAGGGCAATGCGCATGCATAATACAGCCGAGACGAAGGTAAAAGGTGTAAATACCAGCGCTTCCAGTTTGGTTTCCGCAAACAGGTTTCCCAGGGTATTCATTGAGAAAATAAATACAATGAGCCACAGCATATAGCGCATGGTCTTTGCCGGAACTTTTATACGTTCGGGGTTGGCCTTCGACCAGATCACTAAAAGTATGATGGCATTCACAGCCAGCGATACCAGTTCGAACGAGCGCATATCGCTTTCGTTTTTCAGCTTGCCGGCCCACACGATCTCGTAAGGCAGCACCCCAAACAATACCAGCAGGTGAAATACAAGCACCAGCGAAAGCAGTACCATCATGGCCTTCAGGGCAAAACGATACGGAATTTTATCAAGCATACAGTGAGCAAGGAAACGGATTAATGGTAACAAATGTACTCTTTCCGCCCGCTTCTCAAAATTGCTTTTGTAACCTCCCGGGTACTATTCGTTACCGCTGCGAATCAGTTTTCCGTTGCTAATAATACCCTTCGCATGCTTCACTTCGTAAAAATACGTTCCCGGGCACAGCATGGAAGTATGGAGGGTGGCAGAGGTGGTGAACCGTTCATGCATCACCACCCGTGAGGTGATATCGTACAAAATAAATTCACACGGTCCCTCATCCTTCATTGCAATATGAATAGCGTCCCCGAATGGATTCGGATACACACAAATCTGTGTAGCTGAAAAGGAATTGTTTATGCCGCTTGCAATGGTGAGTGTGGCACTTGTGCTGGTATCGGGTTTGCAGTATTTGCAGGAAGCGATCACACAGCGGTATTTGTAATTGTTCATCGCGGCTTTCACCGGGTTCACGGTAAGTGTATTGGTTTTGGTTCCGGTATACATCAGCGTGTCTTTCAACGCCTTGAACCCGTTACCGCTATCTTGTTGCCACTGATAGGTAAGACAGGTATCGGTGCTCGTCACCTTGAACTGAGCACTGTTGCCGGCCCCCACACTTTTATTGGCGGGTTGCTGCGTGATGTGAATGGCTGAATCGGGAGAACTGTTATACAGATACTGAATCTCACAGGCGGTTAACGCCCGTTTCCAGATGCCGATATCATCGAGTTTTCCTTGTGTGTACCCACCGTTCACGTCGGTATACGGGGCGATGCCGTCGGCATAAGGCATCACACCAAAAACCAGATCGCGCCCGGTAGTATAGGTGCTGTAAACGAAATCATTGTTCGAGGCCACATTTTGTCCGTTGATATATATGGTCATCGTACTTCCGCTGATGGTGACCACCCAGTGAACCCATTGATTCAGGGGTTCGGTGGCATAGGCATAGTCAATTTTATTGGAGCGGTAATGCGCCTGCGATTCGTAGGTGCCCAATCCTTCAATATTAAGACCCATTAAGTAGGAGGTGCCGTATCCCAATGCACCTTCTCCTCCATAGCCCATCAACACCGGACGGTTCGCCACGGTAGGCACATTGAACCACACGGAAACGGTACGGTCGTTCGAAGGAAAGCTGTCGGCCGGAATGCGGATGTAGGAACCGGTGGCTCCGTCGAAACTATAGGCCCGGTTGGGTTTGCCATACCGGTCGGTGGTAAGCGTAACGCCGGTGCCGGTATAGGTAGGGTTTAAATTTTTTCCGCCCGAATCATTGGCATTTCCCGTGAACGGATACCAGGCAACCAGTCCATTGCGGGGCACCCAGGCCGGGAGTTGTGCCAGCGATGCCATGCTTATAGTGAATGCAACCAATAACAGAAGTAGATTTTTCATAGCCGGAGGTATTTAAAGGGTAGCGATAACAAGAACTTGCCGGCATTTTCAGGATGCGATGATTTTATAAGCTCCTGAATCGACGGTCAAATCGGTATACAAAATTACCCGTAAATACAGCCGGTGGGGGCAAAACTGATGAATATCAGAAGGCAGGGAAAATGAGGCTTGCCGTGTGTAAGAAATGAATACCCGTGTTTTCTTGGCCTGGTGTGTGACACATTCTTTTTTCTCCTTATCATTGCTTTATGAATCCAATCCGGAATATACGCGGGGTTTTTCAATACCTGATTTTGTTTCTGTTGCTTTTCACTGTTTCGGTGGTGCATGCACAGCCGGTGTACGGGCTTGTTCCATACCCGCAGGAGGTGCATGCCACCCGCGATTCATTGGATCTGGGTCACGGCCTTTTCTGTCCGGATGAGCTTTTCGTGCAGCAACTGCGGAGTCTGCTTCCCACGCTGCCGGTAAATCATCCTTCCAAAGAACACCGGCCCGAGATCACGTTTCATTTGCGCAGCGGTTTAGGGAAAAAAAGAGCCCATCAGGAAGAAGGGTATACCTTGCGTATCACGCCGAAAAAAATTATGGTAGAAGCCGCTTCAGAAAAAGGGTTCTTCTATGCCTTGCAAACCCTGCGTCAGCTGGTGTTTCAATACAACGACACAAAAAAACTGCCCTGCCTCGACATCACCGACTATCCCCGGTTTCAGTGGCGTGGCATGCATCTCGACTGTTGCCGGCATTTCTTCACGGTGCCTGAAGTGAAGCAATACATCGACATGCTGAGCATGTATAAGATGAATGTGTTTCACTGGCACCTCACCGACGATCAAGGATGGCGCATCGAGATAAAAAAATATCCCTTGCTCACGTCCGTTGGTGGATGGCGCAAGGGCTCCATGATTGGAAAATACAGCGACCATACATACGACAGCATCCGTTACGGCGGTTCGTATTCGCAGGATGAGATACGCGACGTGGTAGCGTATGCCGCGGCACGGCATATTACGGTAGTGCCTGAAATTGAAATGCCCGGTCACAGCATGGCGGCCCTTTCGGCTTACCCGCAATACGCCTGTTTC
>JBGAVF010000001.1:0-32248 GCA_044228315.1 Bacteroidia bacterium
TTTCGAAACGCCTGCCGAAGAAAACGGGGACCTCAGGCAAAGCATGCTGCCCAACGTTTCCAGCCTCCACGCAGTTGACCACGGTCGATGAAAGCCTCAATGATTTAGATTTATTTTATTATTAACTTATTAAATTTTTTTAAACATGTATCGTACCAGAATGTATCAAGGGAGCGATGCCCGCTTAATCGAAACATCGCGAACCATTCATGCCTTATTAATGGCAAACCTTTCCGAGTTTACCGCCTTCGACACCAAGTTGAATGCTGCATTTGCCTCACAATGGAATGACCTCATGGACCAGTGCTCTTCAGTAGAGAGTGCGAGCTTACTCATCAGCCGTCAAACCCAGCTCACCGCCTCGGTGCTGGATAAGATGCAGGAGGCCCGCAAGAAGTTCCAGATGATCAAACATTTTGCCGGAGTAGCTTTCAACAACGACCCGAAGGTCATGAATGAATTCGGCGCAACCGATTTCCCGGTAGCCCGACGGATGCAACCCTATATGATCTTCTTCCTCAACCGCCTGCACACCACCGCCATGAAGTACAAGCCCGAGTTGTTAACTGCAGGCTGTACTGAGGCCCTGATCGACAGCATCAAATCTACCCACGACGAACTCCAGAATACCAACGTTACCCAGGAGTCGTACATTAAATCGCGTCCTGTGCTTACGGCCCAGCGTTTGGAGATGATGAACGAATGTTACAAGATGCTGCAACGTGTGATCAGTGCTGCCAAGGTGGTGTACTTCGATGATCCGGTGAAAGCCAATATGTATTCGCTGGGCAATTACAGCAGCAGCAACGAGCCTTCCACTGAGTTGATTCAGGGCATGGTGGAAGCCGGCAGCCGCAAGGATGTGTTTACCCGTGTATTCGATGCCAAGCGGGTCATCACCATTCGCAACCAAGGGCCGCAAGCGCTGCTGTTTTATTTCTGTAACGAGATACCCACCCCATTGGGTACCCCGCTCAATGTGATGCCCAATAATGAAGTGCATGTGCAGGCCTCGCAGTTGTCGTCGGAAGGAAACATTTTTGCCGTGTACAATGCCAACAACGAGTTGTCGGGAGAGTTTGAGATTGAGCTTTCGTAAGCATTGTAGTTTTTTTGAATTTTTATTTAATGGGAAAGCCCCTTGCGCAGGCAGGGGGCTTTTTTCATGGGATAGAGATAAAGGAGAATATAAACTTGCGGGTTAAAAGTAGAATCATTACCTTTGCCACCTCAAAAAAATAGTGCGGGATGGAGCAGTGGTAGCTCGTCGGGCTCATAACCCGAAGGTCGTAGGTTCGAGTCCTGCTCCCGCTACAAAGCCAAAAAAGCCTCGAAGGTTTTCCTTCGGGGCTTTTATTTTTCAGGCACACACCAGGCTTGCCTGAGGGTGGGCATTAAAAATAAAAGAAGGCAACGCCATTGGCGGTGACGGCTTTTTTGGCTTTGTTAAGCCTCCCCCCAAAAGGTCCGCGGGCGCATGGCCGCCCGCAATCCTGCTCCCGCTACAAGAGAAAAAGGCCAGTTTACACGCTGGCCTTTTTTATATATTAAAATCTCATTGAGTTGACAACCCGAAGGACGTAGGTTCTCCGCCTCAGGCGGACCGCTACAAGAGAAAAAGGCATTCCCCTCAAGTTTTGCATGGATTCAAAATGATAAAACCTTGAACTCACAATCTGTGAGGATTTGATTAAATTTGCCCAAATGAAAGAGCAAAACAATACCATTGAATCCCTGGTTGCCGGTGGTTTAATAGGGGCCGCCCTGGGTGCCTGGCTTTCTAAAGACAAAGAAGATGGTGCCATAATAGGCGCCATTTTAGGAGCCGCTTTTTCAGCAACACTGCAAGCCAATAAAGAAGCACAAAAAACAAACCAGCCCGTGATGATCACTGAAAACGGAAAGCTTTTCCGTTAATGCCAAATGGTGAAAAGCAATTCGTAAAAAGACCCTTCAGGGTCGTTGCAGCATTGGGAGGAACATTTTAGGCTAGAGAATAAAGATATAATAAAGGATGCGGAGTATTCAGGTCGAATGGTTCAGGTAAAACTACCATTTCAAGCTATCAGCAAAGTCAGCGAGTTCATTTAGGTGTATGTAAATGCGAGATGAATAGAGAGCGTCTCGCCAAACCGACATTTTAATGACTATCAAATTAGTGTTTCGGAAGAGCACATTCAGCAGTTTTTTCATCAAAGTACCTTTTCACCTTTAAAAAGAAACGAAAAAGATCTATGGGAAAAACTTAAAGTTAGCGGAAATACTCTTTATATTGATACATACATTGACTCTTATCTAGCGGCAGATCTCGCTGAATTTATCCGGCAGAATCTTCTAATGAACGATGTTTCATTCACATACGAAACTGTGATGAGTCATGAGGGGAAAATAGAATTCATGTCGGATGCTTTGAAAAGAGGCTATAGGGTTTATTTATATTTTATTGCAACCGAAGATCCGGAGATCAATATAAACCGTGTCAATGTAAGAGTGGCCCAGGATGGACATGCCGTTACTCCGGAAATAGTCCGAAGCCGATATTATAAAAGCCTCCAGAATCTTAAGAAAGCTGTTGCAAAAACCAATAGAGCATACCTTTTCGATAATTCAGGTGTTCAGGCGGAATTTATTGCTGAAATTACGGAAGGGAATGATATTCGATTAAACAATGCGGTTCATGTTCCCGCATGGGTTGAGAAGTATTTACTGTATTGAAACAACAAGAACTCTGTTACAAACTTCTTTCTCCGCCTTAGGCGGACCGCTACAAGAGGAAAAAGGTCAGTTTACACGCTGGCCTTTTTTTATTCTCCCCCCCTCATTTCCAAATATCACCACACTTTTTCCTAATACTGTTACCTCCCTGGGCATGAATGCGGGCACCTTTGTACCATCAATTCAACGTATCCTTTAACCTATTTAAAAAAAGAATCAAAATGCAAAAGTTCCTCTCATTTATCGCAGCCGCCATTGTACTCAGCTCCTTTGTAGTGCTTGAACAAACCACCTGGACACCCGACAAGTTTCACTCACAGCTTCACTTTGGTGCCACCCATTTCGGCATCTCGCAGGTAGAAGGCGTATTTCAGAATTTCACCATTACCATGAAATCGGAAAAGGAAGATTTTTCCGACGCTGAAATTGAGATGAATGCCGACGTGAAGTCGATCAACACACTGGTAGAATACCGGGATAATGACCTGAAAGGGAATTCTTGGTTCGATGCGGAAAAGTTCCCTCAGATCACCTTCAAAAGCAGTTCATTCACAAAAGCATCGGGCAACAACTACAAGCTGAAAGGCAAACTCACCATGCACGGTATTACCAAAGAGGTGGTGTTTGATGCCACCTTTAACGGATGGGCCGTTACTATGTCGAAAAAGAATACCGCCGGCTTTACCGTGAAAGGGAAGATAAAACGCAGCGACTTCAACGTAGGCGCAGCTCCGGCAATTACCGGTGTGGGCGACGATATTCAGGTTTGGGCCGATGTGGAGGTGGGTAAAAACTAAACCGTCAATGCAACATTCAATAACCATTTAATCACTCTTAAAATGCAAAAAGTAACATCAACCTTCGCACTCGCACTGCTTATAGCAGTAGTAGCCGGCCTTGGCATCATGGGTTGTGGCGCCAATACAGGCAACACCGCAAGCCTTCAGGCCAAAGTAGATTCATTGCAGAACGCACTGAAAAAATTCACCGATGAAAAAGCCATCACCGACATGCGTCTGGCAAAATTCGATTCCCTGGATTTTGATTTTTACAGCAATCAGAAATGGGATCAGTTCAATCACAGCCACGCCGATGATATTAAAGTGTATTATCCGGATGGAAGCATTTCCACCGGGTTGTATCCCCAGCATATTGATTTGCTAACCCCCATGTTTGCCTTTGCCCCTGACACCAAAATTAAAAGCCACCCAATAAAATTCGGCAGTGGTGACTTTACCTGTGTGATCGGTGAAATGGAAGGAACTTTCACGCAACCCATGCCCATTGGTAACGGAAAAACCATTCCGCCTACCGGCAAGCATTTCAAACTCTCTATGACCACCGTAGGGCATTGGGGTCCCGATGGTAAAATGTCGGAAGAGTTTTTGTTCTGGGACAACCAGTCCTTCATGAAACAGATCGGGTTAGCCCAATAACGAGATCAGTAGTTCGGTTTGTAGATTTTTTTTCATTACCCGGAAGTATGGTGGTCCAGCGGCATGCACAATGCCGGGGGCTGCCATCTTCTTTTTAGGAATCATGCATCATTCAGTACAAGTGGGCTTACGGAAGTTGATTGGCGGATACAAGGATTTTAAAGACACCAATAGATTTAAAGAAACACGTAAACGCAAGTGAAATATGCGGTTTATTCAAGTGAATGAATTTGTAAGAGATTTACTGAAAACAGAGAACGAATGAGGGCATAAAAATTCAAGCAGGTGTTTTCTTCTGCTTTGATTTTGCAGGAAGTTTTCTTTTTGCTTTTATATTTCTCTTTTTGAGAAAATCACTGAATTCTTTCTCTTCCTTCTCGGTGAAAATTTTGTTTATGAAAACAAAATCTTTATCATCTATTTTCTTTAAATTAATCATTTTTAAAATCTTTAAAATATTGTTTAACCAATACGATGGCCTCTTTCGTGTCGATATACATTCGGTTGCTAACACCAAATTGTTTTGCGCCAAGTGTATATTTATAGTGCTCAATGAGTTTTGTTTTTGCCACAAATGAAACTACACCACCATACCCTTTCTCAAATGAAAATTTGCAACAAAAAGCAACCAGATTGCCGGCTACACCTTTATATTGCTTATTCTTTCCTTTGTTAAATCTGGCGCTTTCAATGAGAGCCATAAAAATATGGTCATTTTTATCTGTAATACTAATCAACCCATGAATTATATCATCATTGTGTAATGTGGTTAATTTATAGACATGATTAGTTGTAGTTTTTAATTCTTTAAGCCAGTCAAAAACCCAATCAACTTTTTTTATTTGTCTGATATCATCTTTAAGAAGTTGTGTGATATTGGTTTCAAAAATCTCACCAGTCAATGCATTCTCAATTGAATTTGTAAGTTTATCAATCTCGAATTCAAGTTCAACAATATTTCGCGACTTCATCTCTCAAAGATAGCATTTTACGAGTAAAATACATCACTATTCATCAGGCATAGCAACAGTTTTTCAGTAAAAATCACAGGAGATTTATTGTATAAAATAGTATCTGTAATTATCACTTTTTCCTCTGCATCCGGTATGCGTATTATCCCTAACTTTGTACCATAAGTTTTCATCCCATTTTAAATGCACAAAGCAGGTTTTGTAAGTATCATCGGAGCCCCGAATGCCGGTAAGTCGACCCTTATGAATGCCCTGGTAGGTGAGCGCCTCAGCATCATCACACCCAAGGCACAAACTACCCGTCACCGTATCATCGGCATCCTCAACGATGCCGACTCCCAGATCGTATTTACCGACACACCCGGCATCATTGCCCCGGCCTATGCCCTGCACAAGGCCATGATGAAAGCAGTGGATGAAGGCATTAACGAAGCCGATGTGGTGCTGTATGTGATCACGGTTGAAGACAAGGAACCCGACCCCGAGGTGATACAGAAGCTGAACCGCGTGAAAAGCCCACTCATCATCCTTCTGAACAAGATCGACCTGTGTACCCAGGAAGAGGTAGCGGCCATGCTGAAACACTGGCAGGCCATTTACCCCAAGGCGGAACTGCTGCCGGTATCGGCCCTCAATGTGTTCAACCTCGACGGGGTAAAGCAACTCATACTGAAACACCTGCCCGAGGCCCCTCCGTATTTCGACAAGGACCAGCTCACCGATAAGCCCGAGAAGTTCTTCGCCGCCGAGATCATACGCGAGAAGATATTTCTGTACTACAAAAAGGAGATCCCGTACAGCTGCGAGGTGGAGATCTATAGTTTTAAGGAAGAGCCTCACCTCATCACTATTGAAGCCTATATATATGTGATGCGTGAAACCCAGAAGATCATTCTCATCGGGCATAAAGGGGTGGCCATTAAAAATGCCGCTACCGCCGCCCGGCGCAGCCTCGAGCAGTTCTTCCAGAAACAGGTGATGCTGAAAACCTTTGTAAAAGTGCGGGAGAACTGGCGGGATAATGCCTCGTCCATACGCAATTTCGGGTACGATATGTAACGGAAATGCAGGGCCATAACAAAGCGTATGGCAAGGGGAAAAGGGTAGTTTTTTACATACAGTCGCTACCCGGATTTCGGGATGAAACCGGAGCCGCCCCGGGGAACACTCCGGGAGTCTGAATTCATTTCCGGCTTTTTTCGTCTGATTTTTTAGAAAAACACCTACTTCTGCACATTGTAATCAAAAAGAAAAATGCAAGCAGGTTATACACCTTAATTCGGTTTCCACAGTCTAAAATCAAGTTGGAACGTGCATTTCAATGTGGAAAAAAATGGGTGTGGAAAAAGTCGGAGAGGAGGGGTGCATGAACCCGTTACATTTGTTCAACAAGTTCCAGAAAATCTTATCAATAAACTATCAATTGCAATACTCAAAAATATGGCAACGGGGAGTCTTCTCCCCTAAAATTTTTGGTAACAAAAAGATGACGGAAGGATAAAAGGAACGTAAAGACCCAACCAAAGGAAACACATATAAAAAATAACATAGTACTAAAACAAGATTTAGCAGCACCGAATTATGGCAAAAAAGACTACCCCACCGAAAGGATTACAGATGAATCGTTATTTCACCAACGACGAGGTAAACGTATACGATATGTTTACGTACGAGTTGCGTACCAGCCTTATTAAGGATCCGTCAGGAAAAACGATCTTCGAACTGAACAATGCCGAGGTACCCAGCACCTGGAGCCAAACCGCTACCGACATCCTCGCTCAGAAATATTTCCGCCGGGCCGGCGTACCGCAACCCGATGGTTCTACCGGTGGTGAAAGCAGTATTAAACAGGTAGCCCACCGACTGGCCAACTGCTGGAAAAAATGGGGTATGGAATACGGTTACTTTGCTTCGACCAAAGATGCTGAGATATTCTATGACGAAATAGTGTACACCATTATGGGACAGTACACCGCTCCGAATTCACCGCAATGGTTCAATACCGGACTGCGGTGGAATACGGTATCACCGGTAAGCCACAAGGTCACTATTATGTAGATCAGCGTACCGGCAAGCTGGAGCGTTCCACATCCGCCTACGAGCGTCCGCAGCCGCATGCCTGCTTTATCCTGAGCGTGGAAGACGATCTGGTGAACGAAGGCGGTATCATGGACCTGTGGGTGCGTGAAGCCCGTATCTTCAAATACGGCAGCGGGGTAGGAACCAACTTCAGCCGCATCCGCGGTGGGGGTGAAAAGCTGAGCGGCGGAGGTACCTCCAGCGGACTCATGAGCTTCCTGAAGATCGGTGACCGGGCTGCCGGCGCCATCAAATCGGGAGGAACCACACGCCGGGCTGCCAAAATGGTATGCCTCGATCTGGACCATCCGGAAATTGTGGAGTTCGTGAACTGGAAGAAGAATGAAGAGAAGAAAGTAGCGGCCCTCATCGCCGCCGGATACGACAGCGGTTACGAAGGCGAAGCCTATGCTACCGTTTCAGGACAAAACAGCAATAACTCGGTACGTATCCCGAATTCATTCTTCGAAGCACTGGAGAAAGACGGCGACTGGGATCTCGTAGCCCGCAGCACCGGCAAACCAATGAAGAGCGTGAAAGCCCGTGAGTTGTGGAACATGATCAACGAGGCCGCATGGGCCTGCGCCGATCCGGGCGTACAGTTCGATACCACCATCAACGAATGGCATACATGTCCCGAAGGCGGACGCATCAACGCAAGTAATCCTTGCAGCGAATACATGTTCCTCGATAACACAGCCTGTAACCTGGCCTCGCTGAACCTGATGAAGTTTTATAACAATGAAACCCGCAGTCTCAACGTAGAAGCCATTGAACATACCACCCGTCTGTGGACCGTAGTACTTGAGATATCGGTGCTGATGGCCCAGTTCCCGAGCCCGGAAGTGGCCCAGCTCTCCTACGACTACCGTACCCTGGGATTGGGTTATGCCAACCTCGGTACCGTGCTTATGGTTTCAGGTATTCCGTACGACAGCCCGGAAGCTACTGCCATCTGCGGCGCCGTATCGGCCATCCTCACCGGACGTGCCTATGCTACTTCGGCTGAAATGGCTTCCATTCTTGGTGCCTTCCCGCGTTACAACGAAAACAAAGAACACATGCTGCGTGTGATGCGTAACCACCGTTATGCAGCCTATAACAGCGTGAATAACTGCGAAGGATTGTCAATCCTTCCGGTAGGTATCGATCCGAAATATTGTCCGGTAGAGTTGCTCGAAGGAGCCACCTCGGCCTGGGATGAAGCCCTTCGCCTGGGTGAACAATACGGATACCGTAATGCACAAACCACGGTGATCGCTCCAACCGGCACCATCGGCCTGCTTATGGATTGCGACACCACCGGTATCGAACCCGACTTCTCCCTCATCAAATACAAGAAACTTTCCGGTGGCGGATATTTCAAAATTGTGAACCAGGCCGTGCCTCAGGCGCTTGCCAACCTGGGTTACAGTGAAGAGCAGATCAGCGCCATCGAAAAGTATATGATCGGCCATGCTACGCTGGTAGGATGCACCGCCATCAGTCACGAAGCCCTCATGGCCCGCGGCTTTACTGCCGAAGATATTGCCCGTGTGGAATCCGGACTGAAGAGTGCCTTCCAGATCGAGATGGTATTCAACAAGTTTACCCTGGGTGAAGAGGTGATGAAACATCTGGGATTCACCCCGGCACAATACGATGCACCGAACTTCAACATGCTGCGTGCCTTAGGTTTTACCCGTCAGGAGATCACCGATGCCAACACCTGGGTATGCGGTACCATGATGATCGAAGGCGCTCCGGAACTGAAAGAAGAGCACTTGCCGGTATTCGATACCGCCAACCGCAACGGAGAGAACGGTACCCGTTACCTGCATGCCCATGCCCATATCCGCATGATGGCCGCTGCCCAGCCGTTCATGAGTGGTGCCATCAGCAAAACCATCAACCTGCCGAACGAGGCCACTGTGGCCGATATTGAAAGCTGCTACGAGATGAGCTGGAAGCTGGGTTTGAAGGCCAATGCCCTGTACCGCGACGGTTGTAAATTATCGCAGCCGCTGAGCTCGAAGAGTGAGGTGAAAGATGAAGAAGAAAAACCAGGCGCCGAGATGGAAGTGGTAGAGAAAATCCTTGCCGACAATGCCGACAAGAAGATTGCCGACCTTACTCCGGATCAGGTACTGGCCGCTGCCGTGAAGATCATCAACTCAAGCACCGATACCAAGTTCAAGCGTCAGCTTTCGAACATCGTAGAGAAAAAACGCCTGCCGGGCAAACGTACAGGCTTCACCCAAAAAGTGAAGATCGACGGACAAACCGTATTTGTGCGCACCGGTGAATACGGTGACGGAACCCTGGGTGAGATCTTTGTGGACATCCATAAAGAAGGCGCCACCTTCCGCAGCCTCATGAACTGCTTCGCCATCGCTGTATCCATCGGCCTGCAGTATGGTGTGCCGCTGGAAGAGTTTGTGAGCAAATTTGCCTTTACCCGTTTTGAACCGGCCGGATTTATTGAGGGCCACGACAACATCAAGAGCTGTACCTCTATCGTGGACTTCATCTTCCGTCTGCTGGGCTTTGAATACCTGGGCAACGATGAACTGGTACAAATTAAACCGGAGAAAGTACAGAGTGTGGCCGATTCCGATGCTTTTAATGAGTTCGAGAACGAAAACGCCCACCATGTGGACCTCACCGACCTGCGTACCAACGCACCGGCACATACACACGGGGTTAAGCCCCTGCCTTCGGTAAGCGAAACCGATGCACAGATCTCGGCCGTGAATCAGTATATGAAGAGCCAGCAAAGCGACGCGCCACCGTGCTCCAACTGCGGACACATCACCGTACGCAGCGGTACATGCTACAAATGCCTCAACTGTGGCAACAGCATGGGTTGCAGTTAATTAAAAGTAAGTAAGCCATAGATGTAGTCGAAAGCGCAGCAGCAATGCTGCGCTTTTTTATTGAAACGGGGCCGTTTCGTGATTTTTTTATATTTTCGCGCCTCTTTGAAAAAGAAGAAAAATCGTATCCACCATTTATTCAAACTATTATGCAGAATTTGATTTACATCGTTCCACTTTTCGGGATCGTGTCCCTGTTGTACACGTATTTTAGATCCAAATGGGTAATTTCTCAGGATGCCGGTGATGAGCGTATGCAAAACATCAGTGCCGCTATTGCCGAAGGTGCCATGGCGTTTTTGAAGCAGGAGTACAAGGTACTGTCGGGCTTCGTGATCGTGATTGCAGGCCTGCTGGTATTCATGGGCGCTTCCAACAGCGACTCACATCCACTGGTAGCACTGGCCTTTGTGATCGGAGCCGTGTTTTCGGCCCTGGCCGGATTCATCGGGATGAAGATCGCCACCCGTGCCAACGTGCGTACCGCACAAGCTGCTAAAACCAGCCTTCCGAAAGCCCTCAGCGTTTCGTTTGCCGGTGGCAGCGTAATGGGTATGGGTGTAGCCGGACTGGCCGTACTGGGATTGGGCGGTTTGTTCATTGTGTTCTGGCAGATGTTTGTGGTAAGTACCGGAGGTACTGCCAGCGGACATGATATGGAACGTGCCCTGGAGGTACTCACAGGCTTTAGTCTGGGTGCTGAAAGCATCGCCCTCTTTGCCCGTGTGGGAGGAGGTATATATACCAAGGCTGCCGACGTAGGTGCCGACCTGGTAGGAAAAGTAGAAGCCGGTATTCCGGAAGATGACCCGCGTAACCCGGCCACCATTGCCGATAACGTAGGGGATAACGTAGGCGACGTAGCCGGTATGGGTGCCGACCTTTTTGGCTCCTACGTAGCCACTATGCTGGCTACCATGGTTATTGGCCGCGAGTTTAAAGTAACCGACCATTTCGGGGGCATGAGTATGATCCTGGCCCCACTGGTGATCGGCGGACTGGGTATCCTGTTCTCCATCATCGGAACCCTGTTTGTGCGCATTAAAGAAGGTGGAAACGTTCAGGGTGCCCTTAACATGGGTAACTGGTCGTCCATCATTCTTACAGCCATCAGCTCATACTTCTTATTAACCTGGATGTTGCCGGAAGGCGAATTCAGCATCCGTGGCGGCGATCCGTTTTCATCTATGCATGTGTTCTATGCCGTGTTGATCGGATTGGTTGTAGGCGGACTGATCAGCTTGATAACAGAATATTATACAGCCATGGGCCGCGGACCGGTGAATAAAATCATCGGACAGTCGGCTACCGGTGCCGCTACCAATATTATTGCCGGTTTATCGGTAGGTATGATGAGCACCATGTTGCCTATTATAGTACTTGCTTCAGGTATTGTAGCCAGTTATAAAATTGCCGGATTATACGGGGTGGCCATTGCCGCTGCCGGTATGATGGCTACCACTGCTATGCAGCTCGCTATTGACGCGTTTGGTCCCATCGCCGACAATGCCGGTGGTATTGCCGAGATGTGTGAATTGCCGAAAGAAGTACGCGAGAAAACAGATATTCTGGATGCCGTGGGTAATACCACTGCTGCTACCGGAAAAGGATTTGCCATTGCTTCGGCTGCCTTGACCTCATTGGCATTGTTTGCTGCCTTTATGGGCGCTGCCAAGATCGACCATATCGACATTTCCAATGCCAATGTACTGGCCGGTTTGTTCATAGGTGGTATGATCCCTTTCGTATTCTCGGCCCTGGCCATGAGTGCGGTAGGTAAAGCAGCCATGGATATGGTGAATGAGGTCCGTCGTCAGTTCCGCGAAATTCCGGGCATTATGGAATACAAAACCAAGCCCGATTACGACCGTTGTGTGGCCATCTCTACCAAAGCCGCCATCCGCGAAATGATCCTCCCGGGCTTAATGGCCCTTACCGTGCCGGTGATCGTGGGCTTTGCCTTCGGTGCAGAGGTACTGGGTGGTGTATTGGCCGGTGTTACCGTTTCCGGTGTGTTAATGGCCATCTTCCAGTCGAATGCCGGTGGTGCATGGGATAATGCCAAGAAATCGTTCGAGAAAGGTGTAGAGATCACCGTGAACGGTAAGAAAGAAATGTTCTACAAGAAATCAGAACCGCACAAAGCGGCAGTAGTAGGTGATACCGTGGGTGATCCGTTCAAGGATACTTCCGGTCCATCCATGAACATCCTCATTAAGTTGATGAGTATTGTGTCATTAGTGATTGCACCTTCTATTTATAAAATGCATGGCGGACATACCAATGTGGTAGCTCCTGAGCCAAAAGTAATTGAAAGCGGATCACCGGCTCCACAGGCCCCGGCTTCCACCATCGATTACAACACAGTAAAGTAATTACTGAGAAACCGATAAAAAACGAAACGCCGCAGATTCAACACCTGCGGCGTTTTTTTATAGTAGGAACTTACAAAGCCATTGACAAAACAGGGTATGCATTCCCGCAAAACATGACAGTATAAATACTGCATAGTAGACTACCTTTGCATTCGCATTCAAAAAACAAATTCAGATAGATTCAATGAAAGTAATCATAACCGGAACCACCGGCATGGTGGGAGAGGGGGTAATGCTTCACTGCCTTTCCCGTCCCGATATTACAGAGGTGCTGAGCGTTAGCCGCAAGCCCACAGGGATGAACCACCCGAAACTGAAGGAATACCTTGTGCCCGATTTTATGTCGTTGACACCGGGTGATGAAAAGCTGAAGGGCTATGATGCTTGTTTCTTTTGTGCCGGAGTAAGCAGCGTGGGCATGAAGGAAGACGAATACAGGCGCATGACCTACGACACTACATTGCATTTTGCGCAGGCCTTGCAGCCCAATGCGGGCATGGCTTTCGTGTATGTGAGCGGTGGGGGCACCGATAGTACCGAGAAGGGCCGAATGATGTGGGCACGGGTAAAAGGAAAAACTGAGAACGACCTGATGAAATTGCCGTTCCGGCAGGTGTTTGCTTTCCGGCCCGGCTTTATGAAAGCCATTCCCGGCCAGGTGCGTGTGCTGCCCATGTATAAGTATGTAGCCTGGCTTTTTCCGGTATTACGTAAGGTGTCGCCAAACATTGTGAATACACTCGAAGAAGTAGGTCAGGCCATGCTGTATGCCGCACAGCACGGATATGAAAAGAACGTGGTGGAGGTGAAGGATATTTATATCCTGGCCGGCCGCGCACAAAGCGAAGGGTAAGGTGTAGATTCATGTGGTGATAACGAAGGCGGCCACCGCATATAAGAGGCAAAATAAACAAAAAAGGCCGCCGGTAAGGGCAGCCTTTCTTTCGGTATTTGATGGGTTATTTCTTGTCTTTCTCCTCCACAATTTTCAGGTCCATGGCGTTGCTTACTTTTTCTTTCAGTAAAGCGATCTTCAGCACATCCATCATCTCATCCACATAATGGAATTTCAAACCTTTCAGGTATTCGGCTTTTATTTCATCCACATCTTTTTTATTCGAACGGCACAGAATGATCTCGGAGATGCCGGCACGTTTGGCGGCCAGTATCTTCTCTTTCACGCCTCCTATTGGTAATACTTTCCCACGCAGGGTTATTTCACCGGTCATGGCCAGCTTACTTTTCACCTTGCGCTGGGTCACCAGGGAGGCAAGGGAGGTAAGCATGGTAATACCGGCGCTCGGCCCGTCTTTCGGTACGGCACCCGCGGGAACGTGAATATGGATATCGTACCGGTCGAAGATGCGCGGGTCAACGCCCAGGGAATCGCCGTACGATTTGAGGTAGGTGAGGGCCGTGATGGCACTCTCTTTCATTACATCGCCCAGTTGCCCGGTAAGCGTGAGTTTGCCGTTGCCTTTGGTAAGGCGGCTTTCAATGAACAATATTTCACCGCCAACCTGTGTCCAGGCCAGTCCGGTTACCACACCTGCAATATCATTGTTCTGGTATTCTTCCTTCTCAATTTTCTCGGCTCCCAGTATTTTTAAAATATCTTCTTCCGTTACACTGCGGCTGGCTTTTTTATCCATCACGATGCGCATGGCGAATGCACGGGTGAGTGCAGCGATGCGTTTTTCCAGTCCCCGCACCCCGCTTTCACGGGTATAACCGGCAATGAGTTTTTCGATCATCTTATCACTCATCGTAAAATCCTTCGACTTCAGGCCATGGTCTTCACGCTGCTTTGGAATGAGGTATTTCTTGGCGATCTCGATCTTCTCTTCCATCGTGTACCCGTTGAGTTCAATGATCTCGAGGCGGTCGAGCAGGGCGGGTTGAATGGTTTCAAGGCTGTTGGCCGTGGCAATGAAAAGCACATTGCTGAGGTCGTAATCCAGCTCAAGGTAGTTATCGTAGAAAGCATTGTTTTGTTCCGGGTCAAGCACTTCCAGCAGGGCACTCGATGGGTCGCCCCGGAAGTCGTTACCTACTTTATCAATTTCATCGAGCACCATCACCGGATTGCTGGTGCCGCTTTTCTTAATGCTTTGAATGATACGACCCGGCATGGCACCGATATAGGTTTTGCGGTGTCCGCGGATCTCGGCCTCATCGTGCAGGCCCCCGATGCTCATGCGGATGTATTTGCGTCCCACGGCCTTGGCTATGGATTTCCCCAAGGAGGTTTTACCAACTCCCGGAGGGCCATACAGGCAAAGGATCGGGCTCTTCATATTGCCTTTCAGCTTTATCACGGCAAGGTATTCGAGGATGCGGTCCTTGATCTTGTCGAGCCCGTAGTGGTCCTCGTCCAGTACTTTCTTGGCCCGTTTCAGGTCGAAGTTGTCTTTCGACTTCTCGTTCCATGGCAGATCGAGCAGGAGCTGCAGGTAGTTCATCTGCGTGCCGAACTCGGGGCTCATGGGGTTGATGCGCTGTATCTTTTCCAGCTCTTTCTGAAAATGGGCCGCCGTGGCTTTGGGCCAGTCTTTTTTTGCGGCGCGTTCTTTCAGGTTGGCTACTTCTTTATCCGGCCCTTCCTGCCCCAGCTCTTCCTGAAAGGCTTTGATCTGCTGCTGTATGAAGTATTCTTTCTGCTGCTTGTCGATCTCGAGGCGGGCCTTGTTCTGTATCTCCGTTTTCATTTCCAGCAACTGCAGGTCCTTGATCACCAGGGCCAGCACGCGTTCGGCGCGTTGCTTGAAGTTGTCGGTTTCGAGAATGCGTTGTTTTTCCTGCAGGTCAACCGCGAGGTTCGACGAAATGAAATGCACCAGGAATATCGGGTCGTTGATATTACGCAGGGCCACGGTGGCCTCGGAAGGGATATTGGGCGACAGGTTGATGAATCGGTTGGCGGTATCTTTAATGCTGTCGAGGAGGGCACTCAGCTCGGTATCTTTCTTGTCGATCTTGTTTTCCTTGAGTTCCGAAACCCGGGCCGTGATGTACGGTTCGGTGGATACTACTTCTTTGATCTGAAAGCGTTTTTTCCCCTGAATGATCACGGTGGTGTTGCCATCGGGGAGGCGCAGCATACGAAGGATCACGGCTACGGTGCCGATCTCGTTGAGGTCCTTGATACCGGGTTCTTCAATATTGCCGTCTTTTTGTGAAACCACCCCTACAATTTTGGATGTTTTGTGGTGGTCCTTGATCAGTTTGATGGATTTATCGCGGCCTACGGTGATGGGGATGATCACACCCGGAAACAACACGGTGTTGCGCAGGGGGAGGATCGGCAGTACATCGGGTACCTTTATATCGACATTGGATACATCTTCACCGGTAAGCGGAATCAGGTCGATGGATTCATTTTCATCGTCCATGATGCTGGAAGTAATTATTACGGGGTCTTTGGATTCTCTGCTCATGCATTCATTAAATTACGTAAGAGAGGCATTTTCAATACCTGTGCCATCTCCCGGCATCGGGACTTTTGTCAGTGAATTGGACTAAATGTGCCATATTTTAAGCATTTGGCGCATTTTCATCTGACAGGTGAAAGCCTTCCGGCCAGGCATCAGCCTCCGATGCCCGGGCTTCCACTTCAAGCGGGTTGTTATAATACCCGTGGATGAGGCTGTAATACAGGTACCGGATAAGGAAGCCGGCAACCCCGTAACGACGGTACTGAAGCACATGCTGCAACTCGTGTCGTACATAACGCGGGGCGTTGAGAAAATCGTTTTTACTGATGCCCCAGAGGTAAATGGTTTTGTGTACCACCAGGGCACAGCGTGTTGACTTCAGCTTGCGGGCACCCAGGCGCGCAAGCATCGAGTTTTCACAGATGGAAACATACACGGGTTCCGGTTCCATCGTGGGTGGATTTATGGGTATTAGACAGAATTATTTGGTGAACACCCAGCGCTCCACATACGAGTGGTTGGCATTGGCATTGAGGTCGTTGATATCGGTGATGGTGAGAATAAGTTTATCGGACCACAAACCGGTGATGTCGAACGATTTGAAGCCCGATAGTACGAGACCGTCCTTTTTGGTTTTATCATTCCACGACCAGCCTTTATCTGCAATGCTGCGGGTGTAGTTCAATCCATTGGTGGCAATGGTTTCTGTATATGTGTACGTGGCATCGGTGATGGTGAGTTTCCCGTTAATGGTGCCGATATAGGTTTTAGCCAGTGTATCTGTGCCGCGTGTTTCAGTATATTTTCCTTTGAGCAGGGTACGCACCACGCTGTTGACTACGCCCGTGGCGTCCTTATCGAAATCCTGAATCTGCAGTTCGCTTAAGGTCCATTCTCCCTTGAGCCGGTCAATACGTTTATTGATGGAAATGATGGGATCTTCTTCCCCCTTTTTTATACATCCACCCAATGTGGCGACGAGTAAAAAAAACGTAATTAATTTCATTAAGCGCATATTGTCTTATTTTGAATGCAAATATCCGAAAAATGATGGATTATCCTAAATAGCAAAGACTTTTCATGATTTTCAATTTACAAGCAGATTAAACTTAAATTTGCACCCGTTCATGAAGCCATTCCTCATCAGCTTACTTTTTATTGGGATCCTGTGCACCGGTAAGTCACAGGATGAGGTGCCGGCCCTGGTAAGTCTGGATATTTACGAGCAGTCCGATACCCTGGGCTTCAATCTGGTGAGTTCCATTCCGGCCCTGCTCTACGACGGGGTGCATAACGGAAGCATCACCCTGTGGGATTCACCGAAAAAAGAGATCAACATGAGCGGCAGTTTTTTAAAGCAACTGGAAGAAGCCAATCAAACGGATTTCAGCATACAGCATTACCTTTTTTTACATGAAGTATGGTACACCAATAAGCGTGAAACCATGTTCCGCATTGTTGGATTTTCGTTTGTGGGCATGAATAAAACCGACAGCACGAAATTCAATTACGGGTATATTGATATGAAGGAGATCGAGAATCTGCTTCGCTCCAATTTTATTCCGGTGAACATCAACGGATATTATCAAACCACCTATTACGATGCCCTGTATCACCGCGATTATGAGTTCAACCTGTTGCAGCTGGGGCCGGTGTATTTCAAGGATTACAAGGTGGCCCTTAAAAACAAGAGCAAATATTTCAATCCGAAGAAAAAGATAATCACCTACAATCCGCTGGTACAGCGCAAGTTTGTGGCCTGTCGCCTCGACTCATCCATTTGCGCACGTTCGGCCGATGCACAGGAGTTGCTGAATGCGTTTACTGCGCATTATACCGCAAACCGGGAAGAGTTTTTAAATGCCGGTGGCGACAAGATCTTCTCTCACCTGCAAACCCGGTATCCAGTGGTGATCACACGGGTTGAATTCAGCAGCGTGTGGCGCAAAGAAAAACGGTTCATCTATGCAGAACCCGATTATCTCCTCGTGTATGCAGGTAATGTAATGCTCGACACATTGTACATGAAGAACCTGGATACCTGGGATGAACAGGTGAGCTTTAAGCGGGTGGCCCAGATCATTCGCGACAATGCCTACGACGTGCTCATCACACAGATCAACGAAACCCCAATCGATCCTCAGGATTCGAAGCGTTTTCTCGAAGCGCTGCGCTATTATCCATGGCATAAAACCAGCGAGTATTTCTTCAGCAAATAAAATTTGCAACGCCCTGTTTACCTTTTTGCCGGCTCCGGTACCAATTAGTAAATCCAATCTTTTACATTATGAAACGCATCCCGGTTATTGTGGTATGGATTTGCTGTACCCTCATTTTAAAAGCACAAGGCAGTGGAGGAACTCAAGCCACTGTATATGTAAAACAGGCGTATGCCGAACGCGAACCTACACCCTGGCCACCGCTGCCCGAACGTGACGTGTTCATCTGCAAACGCATCGAACGCATCATCGATACCCGTGAGAAGATGAACCTGAGCATGCGCTGGCCCCAGCAAAGTTTTATGGATGTGATCTATCAGGGTATAAAAGACGGAAAGCTCACCGCATATAAAAACGACTCCATGGCATCCACCGGCGACTATGAGTGGGCCCGAATGGTGGGCGCCAAGCGGGTGCATGTGCAGCGTCAGAACTCGGAAGACGTATACGACTACTCCGATACCACCATTGTGTCCCCGCTGAGTGCGGCCGATTTTAAAAAGTTCAAGATCATAGAGAACTGGATCTTCGACCGCAACACGGGCGAACAATATACCCGCATCGTGGCCATCGCCCCAATCTACGATCTGGAAGTGAACGGCATTTCGCTGGGTGAACAGGCGGCCTTTTATTTAAGCTATCAGCAATGCCGGAAACTGTTTGTGAATACCGAATTGTTCAACCGACACAACGATGCCGGTCGGCTTACCTACGATGACTTTTTTGAGCAGCGCCTCTTCAGCAGTTACGTCACCAAAACCAGTAATGCCTTTGACCTCGCCATACGCGACTTCGATGAATTTCATGTGAACGGGGTGGAGGCATTATACGAAGGGGAAAGGCAGCGGGGCGAACTCGACAACACCGAAGGCGACATGTGGGAGCACTAATAATTTTCAGTGGATATGTAATAGAAAAAAGCCGGGGAACACCTCCGGTTTTTTTTATAGTAAGCCGCATCCTGTGATGCCTGAAAATGAAAAGATACGTACCTTTGCAGGCCTTTGAATGAAGATACGTGAATTGTTGCAGCTGTATGCTGAACAGGAGAAAACCCTTTCCATTCTAAGATGCCTGAACGAGCTCGAACCTCAGCGACTGCATCTCAAGGGATTGCATTGCTCATCGCGTTCGTTAATAGCCGCCACGCTGTATTACAAACAACCTCGCAACCACTGTTTCGTTTTTGCCACCCGTGATGAAGCGGGCTACTTTTTTACCGACCTCGAAAGTTTGAGCGACGGAAAAAAAGTGTTGTTTCTAGACACGTCGTTTAAACGGGAAGTACATCCTGAAAATTACGAGAATACCAAAGTGCACCTGCGTACCGAGGTGCTGGGTGAGATGAGCCTGAAAGATGCCACGCCCAATTTGCTGGTGACCTTCACGGAAGCCATCGCTGAAAAGGTGATCTCGAAAAAGGAACTCACCGAGCAAACGGTTCAGATCCATGTGAATGAAGAAAGGAACCTGGATACACTTGCCGAACAACTTTCGTTGTGGAATTTTGAGCGCACCGATTTTGTGTACGAAGCCGGTCAATACGCCGTACGGGGCGGCATCGTGGATGTGTTCAGCTACTCGCATGAATTCCCGTACCGTATCGAATTTAACGGCAACACCATTGAGAGCCTGCGGGAGTTCGATCCGGTAACCCAGCTCTCACAAAAGGATGTGATGTGGCTGAATATTGTGCCCCGTATTGATAAAGAAAAAACCATTCAGTTCAATACGCTCATCGATTACCTGCCTCCCGATACGGTAATATGGCTGAAAGACGGGCGCGACTGCAAAGAAGGGCTGAGTACTTTAAAGGATTCCTTATTAGAGAATTTTCCGCAACTGCCGGAGTTCACTTCCCAGTTTGTGGGAGGCGATGAGATGATGCAGTCGCTCGCGCGCTATCATGTGATAGAACTCGGTACCCGGGCTTTGTACAGGAACCAGCAGGAGATCGAATTCAGCATTTCACCCCAGCCTACGTTTCATAAGAACTTCAGCATGCTCATCGAAAACCTGAAACAGAATCAGGCCGGAGGCATCAAGAATTTTGTATTCAGCGATACATCGAAACAGGTGGAACGTCTCTTCACCATTTTTCAGGACATTGACCGCACGATAACCTTCGAACCCGTATACCATGGCATCAGTGAAGGCTTCATCGACCATGATATGGGCTTTGCCTGTTATACCGAACATCAGATCTTCGACCGGTTCTACAACTACAAAACACGACAAACCTTTTCCAAATCAAAAGCCCTTACACTTAAGGAACTGCGCGACCTGCAGCCGGGCGATTATGTTACGCATATCGATCACGGCATCGGCAAATTTGCCGGACTCACCCGCATGAAAGACGGGCAGGGGGTGATGCAGGAAGTGGTGAAGCTGCAATACCGCGATGGTGACTTGTTGTTCGTGGGCATCAACTCACTGCATAAAATTGCTAAGTATGTAGGCAAGGACGGAACCGAACCCCGCATGCATAAGATCGGCAGTGATGTGTGGGAGAAGATGAAGCAGAACACGAAACGGAAAGTAAAAGATATTGCCCGTGAACTGATCCTGCTGTATGCAAAACGAAAAGCCGAACCGGGTATGCAGTACAGTCCGGATAACTACATGCAGATGGAGCTCGAGGCTTCGTTCATGTATGAAGATACGCCCGATCAGACCAAGTCGACCGAAGACGTAAAACGCGATATGGAATCGCCGCACCCCATGGACCGCCTGGTATGCGGGGATGTAGGTTTTGGAAAAACAGAGATCGCCATGCGTGCCGCTTTCAAAGCGGTATGCGACAGCAAGCAGGTGGCCGTGCTGGTGCCCACCACCATTCTGGCCCATCAGCATTATAAAAACTTCCGCGAACGGTTCAAGGATTTTCCGGTGAACGTTGATTATGTGAACCGTTTTAAAACCAAAGGAGAACAGAAGGAAACGTTGCAGAAAGTGGCGGAAGGAAAAGTGGATGTACTCATCGGCACCCACCGCCTCATTAGCAAGGATGTGAAGTTCAAAGATCTTGGATTGATGATCATTGATGAGGAACAGAAGTTCGGTGTGGCTGCGAAAGAAAAGCTGAAGGAACGTAAAGTGAATGTAGATACGCTGACGTTAACGGCAACACCTATTCCGCGCACCCTTCATTTCTCACTCATGGGTGCCCGTGACCTCAGTGTGATCAACACACCTCCCCCCAACCGTCAGCCCGTGACCACCGAGCTCCATAACTTTTCGGATCAGATCATCAAAGGGGCGATCGACTATGAGCTGAAGCGGGGCGGACAGGTTTTTTTTGTACATCATAAAGTAAAAGATATTGAAGATATCGCATCCTACATTCGGCGCCTGTGTCCGCAATCGCGCGTAGCCGTAGCCCACGGACAGATGGACGGTGAGCATCTCGAAAACGTCATGATAAAATTTGTGGAGGCCGAGTACGATGTGCTGGTTGCCACTACCATCATTGAGTCGGGGCTCGACATCAGCAATGCCAATACCATCATCATCAATAATGCCCACATGTTCGGCCTGAGTGATATACACCAGATGCGGGGCAGGGTAGGGCGCAGCAATAAAAAAGCATTCTGTTACCTGCTGGTGCCCCTCATCAGTGCCATGACCGATGATGCCAAAAAACGGTTAAGTGCCATTGAAGAATTCAGCGAGCTGGGCAGTGGCTTTAATATTGCAATGCGAGACTTAGATATTCGGGGGGCAGGAAATTTACTGGGCGGAGAACAAAGCGGTTTCATTGCTGAGATCGGTTTTGAGATGTATCATAAAATACTGGATGAAGCCATTCAGGAACTGAAGCTGGAAGAGTTCAGCGATGTGTTTAAAGAAGAACTGCAAACCATACGTGAAACGGCTTCGAATTGCGTGATCGAAAGCGACGAGGAGATGTTGATCCCCGATTACTATGTGCGCAACAATGCCGAACGGCTCTCATTGTATTCCGAATTCAGCGGGTTGAAAAGTGAGGAGCAGCTGCAGGGATTTCTGAGTCGTATGAAGGACCGTTTTGGTGAATTGCCCGTACAGGTACATCACCTCTCGCAATCGATGCGGCTGAAATGGCTGGGCATGCGCATGGGACTTGAGAAGATCACCATTCGGCAGTCGCTGATGCAATGTTATTTTACCAGCAATACACGCAGCAATTACTTCACTTCAGCAGCCTTCTCAAAATTCCTCGATTATGTACAGGTTCATCCCATTCGTTGTCAGATGAAACAAACTCCGAAAAATCTCATTCTGGTGATCAAGAACATACGCAATACCGAAGCGGCCCTGCAGGTGCTTCAGGAGATTGATGTAAAAAGCGGAAAGGGAAATTAATTCTTTACGTACTTTATCAGCTTGCCTTTATACACATCCCCTTCTTCGGTGGTGATGATATAGATATAAGGCCCTTCACGGTAACCGGTAAGGTCGAGGGTCACCTCTTCACCGGCTTCAAACGATTTTTTCAGCATTGAATTTCCCACCCCGTCGGTAAGGGTGATCTTCATGGCTTTGCCGAACGATTTGCTGTGGCATATACGTTGTGGTGGTTTTTACCGGGTTCGGATAGAAGAATCCTTCGGCGGTTTTCAGATCTTCAAAGGTGCCTTTCGAACTGATTTTCCAGAAGTTTACGCCGTTGTTACGACTGAATATGATACCGTAATTACCGTCGTGAAGTTTGTGAAGCATGCGCACATTATTGATCGAGTCAAGAAAACGGAAGGCGGTGCTATTGGCAGGATACAATGACTTCTCAATTTGTTCCACGACATAACTGTTGCATTTGCTGCCCAGCACATGCAGGGTCTCTTTCGGCAATAGTAACAGTTGTAGGTGCTGCATGCGAGTTTGGTGATGCGTTTGGACTTCGGTGTGCCGTTGAGATTGTATTCGTAAATGTTCTCATAAAAAGCCGTGTCGCCTTTGCTGAGGATCTCACCCACGCGCAGGGTGTTGTTAAGGAATAACAGGGTGGTGCTGCGTATGGTTTCAAACCGTTTGTGACTGATGCGCACATGGTAATGAATATTGCCATCTGTTTAATGTCACTCAGCACCAGCGATTCATTGCTGTCGGTAAGTTCGATGCCGGTGGTATACACATGGTCATCGCTCACAAAGTAGCTGGCATTGAAAAAGCCCCGGTAGTAATAATAATCACGTGGCGCCCCGTCGGGTGCAATTACTGAAAGGGTAGCCCGTGGGTTCAGCGTGGAGAATGATGCACCGCAAACCAGCACGCGGTTGTCTTCAAGGGCCATGGTGGAGGAGCGTTCTCTTACCTGACGGTCGTACACGAAATAATCGGCAAAGGTATTGTGCAGATAGGATTCCCAGAGTTTGTTCCCGTCGGCATCGAATTTCATCACATACCGTTCTCCGTAGGGATACACCATATCGAGTACCAGGGTTCCGTTCTTTAGTTCGGTGATGCTTTGAATACTGAACTGCGCGGTGGAGTCATCGGTCTGGTATTGCTTTATGATCCGGTCCCACAGGCGGTTTCCGTCCCGGTCGGTTTTCAGCAGGTGCAGGTTAACGTTGTTGGTGTTTCCGAAAAGATTCTCAGTGTAACCGATGATGAACTCGAGGGTATGCAGTTCGGTAAATGCAGTGGCAAAGGCAGTACTGTCAGGCGTATAGTTTCGTTTGTACGAAACCGGTTGCGCCTGTGTAAGCAAGGTTATCAGGATCAGGACTGAAGTGTACAGTACTTTTCGCATGGATGGAATTCGGTGGAAAGTCTTCAAAAAATGTAAACAACGAAAATAATGAAAAATGCCATTGATATTCGTCAAAAATTATCAACGAATACAGGAGTTATCAACGGAAAGTGAAGGGTTTGCCGGAAAGGTTCCGGCCTTGCAGGGTATTACAGATCCTCGGGTATCGCAATATCTTCCAGCACATCGGTGTCAAGGGCCACCACTTCCGCTTCATCGGTGAAGCGCATCAACGGCAGGTCGTTCACCCGGTACTGTTCCAGCCCCAGGGCTTCAAATTGTCTCAGCACCCCGTCGGTAACATCAATTCTGAACTTCTTCGACAGGAGATCGATGCTCATGTTGTCGGATTTTGAAACAAGGGCAATTTTAAAATTACAATTACCCGGATGTTCTGTAAGTATGCGGGTAAGTTCGGTGATCATCTCTTCATCGATGCGTTCCACATCCATTTGCAGCACCAGTTGCTTCAGCATTTTTTCACGGATATCCCCCAGGTGTTCAATGCTGGTAATTTTAAATTCCATTTCCTGGGCCTGTTGCCAGCGGGGTGCCATGCGGCCTTTAATCAGTAAGAAATTATTCGGACGGAACTTGCTGCTGAACGTTTCGTAATTGGCATTGAAGAGTGCGATCTCCAGGGTATTGTCGTAGTCTTCGATCACGGCTTTCAGAAACGGCTTGTTGGTTTTTGTCATGCGCTCTTCACACGATACCACAATGGCACCGATGGCGAATTCACCATCTTTGGCTGCTTTCACCGCAGAGATATTACCCCGGGTGAAATGTTTCATCTCGAATTTGTAATCATCGAGCGGATGTCCGCTCACATACATACCCACCACTTCACGTTCTTTCTTTAATTCAAGTAACCGGATCCAGGGTTCGCATTTGGGCAGGGCCGGTTCGGGCAAATGGTTTTTCGAATCGGAACCTCCGAAGAGGCTGGCCTGGTTGGAGTTGGCATTTTCCTGTACCATGTTTCCGTAGCGAAGGGCTTTTTCAATGAGGTTGGGTTCCCGTTCATTATTTTCCGGGTAAAAATACTGGGCACGGTGGGTGTTCTCAAAGCTGTCGAAGGCGCCCGATATGACCAATGGTTCAAGCACCCGTTTATTCACCGATTTCAGGTTCACACGGCAGGTGAGGTCGAAAATACTTTTGAACGGACCGTTTTTGGTGCGTTCTTCAATGATGGCTTCAGATGCACCCTGTCCCACACTTTTTACCGCGCCCATACCAAAGCGGATGGCGCCTTTTTTATTCACCGTAAACAACAGTTCCGACTCATTGATATCCGGCCCGAGAACCTGAATGCCCATGCGTTTACATTCCTCCATGAAGAAGGCCACCTTGTCGATATTGTCTTTGGAATGCGTAAGCAAGGATGCCATGAATTCACTCGGGTAATGCGCTTTGAGGTAAGCGGTTTGAAAAGCCACCACACTGTAAGCCGCTGCATGCGATTTGTTGAAAGCATACGAGGCGAATTTTTCCCAGTCGGTCCATACCTTTTCCAGCACGGAAGGTTTATGACCTTTGGCAGTCGCGTTGGTCATGAATTTATCCTTCATCTTATCCAGGGTTTTCAGGTCCTTTTTACCCATGGCTTTACGCAGAATGTCGGCTTCTCCTTTGGTAAAGTCGGCAAGCTTCGTACTTAAAAGCATTACCTGTTCCTGGTATACGGTGATGCCGAATGTTTCCTTTAGTACATCTTCCATGTCGGCGATGTCGTAGGTAACTTCTTTCTTGCCGTGTTTGCGTTCAATATACAAAGGGATATAGGCAATAGGTCCCGGACGGAACAAGGCGTTCATGGCGATGAGGTCCTCGAAGCGGTCGGGTTTCAGGTCGCGGAGGTATTTGCGCATGCCGGGACTTTCGAACTGAAAGGTGCCGACGGTTTCACCACGCTGGTAGAGCTGCAGTGTTTTTTCATCGTCAAGCGGAATTTTCTCCAGGTCGATCTCCACTCCGTAATTTTTCTTGATCAACTGAAGGGCTGTTTTTAAAATGGACAGGGTGCGCAGCCCAAGGAAGTCCATTTTAATAACCCCGGCATTTTCAATGATCGATCCTTCGTATTGTGTGATATAAAGCGAAGAATCTTTGGCGGTGGCAATCGGGATGATATCGGTGAGGTCGCTGGGGGCGATGATGATGCCCGCTGCATGCACGCCGGTGCCGCGCACGCTGCCTTCA
This sequence comes from Bacteroidia bacterium, assembly GCA_044228315.1. GTDB lineage: Bacteria > Bacteroidota > Bacteroidia > UKL13-3 > UKL13-3 > CAINMV01. Next base: position 26,024 of record JBGAVF010000001.1, read on the forward strand.
AGCACCATGGCTTCCTTCAGCACCCGGGCTTCAATGCCATTGTCTTCGGCATAAATACTACGAAGCTTTTTCACATTCTCCAGATCTTCCGGGTCGAGGTATTTTTAGTCGTCGAGGGGCTTGGTCATGATCTCGTTCAGGTTGGTGCCCGGCTTATCGGGTACCAGCTTGGTAAGATTATTCGACTCAGGAATGCTGAGTTCCATAACACGGGCCACATCCTTTATACTCATTTTAGCCGCCATGCTGCCGTAGGTCACAATTTGCGCCACCTGCATCTTGCCGTATTTCTCTACAACATAGTCAATCACACGCTGACGTCCTTCATCGTCGAAGTCAGTATCAATATCGGGCAGTGATTTCCGTTCGGGGTTTAAAAAACGTTCGAAGAGCAGGTTGTATTTCAGCGGGTCGATGTTGGTGATGCCGATGCAATAGGCTACCACGCTGCCGGCGGCTGAACCCCGTCCGGGTCCTACGAATACACCGATATCTTTTCCGTGGTTGATGAAGTCCTGTACAATAAGAAAGTACCCGACGAATCCCATGCGTTCAATCGTACCCAGCTCGAAGTTGATGCGTTCTTCAATTTCGGCGGTCACATCCACATACCGTTTTTTTGCGCCCATCCTGGTGAGGTGGCGCAGGTACTGTTCCTGGGTCAGGAATTCCTTTGGTATCTGATACATGGGAAGTATCACATCGCGTTGCAGTTTCAGTTCGGATACGCGATCCACGATCAGGTTGGTATTGTCGATGGCCTGAGGGATATCTTTGAACAGCTCCGACATCTCGGCTGTCTTTTTAAAATAGAACTGGTCGTTATAGAAGGCAAAGCGACGGTCTTTCACCTGCATATCATCATCCACGAATTCCTTTATCACCGGGGTACTTAGTTTTTCACCTGTATTTATGCAGAGCAGGATATCATGGGCCACGCTGTCGGGCTGGTCGATATAATGGGAGTCGTTGGTAGCGATGACCGGGCGCTGGTATTTTTCAGCAAACTTCATCAGTACCTCGTTCACGATCTTTTGTTCGGGCATATCGTGGCGTTGCAATTCAATGAAGTAGTCGTCGCCGAAGAGGTTGAGCCACCATTCAAATTCCTTTCGGGCTTCCTCTTCTCCTTTTTTCAGAATGGTTTGGGGCACGAGGGCCCCGATGCAGCATGTGGTGGCGATGAGGTCATCGTGGTATTTCTCAATAAGGGCTTTATCGATGCGGGGGTATTTGCCGTATTGCCCTTCTATATATCCCAGTGAACATAGTTTGATCAGGTTTTTATAGCCGTTCTCATTCTTTGCCAGCAGCAGCTGATGGTATCTTTTGTCTTTATCCTCTTTGGTGAACGATTTCTTGAAACGGTCTTCCACCACATAAAATTCGCAACCCACAATTGGTTTCACACCTTGTTTCTGTGCTTCGGCCACAAACTGGAACACACCGAACATATTTCCATGGTCGGTGATGGCACAGGCGGGCATGCCGTCCTCTTTTGCCTTTTTCAGCATTTTCTTAATGTCGGCGGCCCCGTCGAGGAGGCTGAACTGGGTATGACAGTGTAAATGAGAGAATTTCATGGGCCGGTAAAAGTAAAACGAAGTAGTCCCGAAAACAGAAAGTGTTGAAAATTTTGTACACTTTTAATTATCAGTCAATTAAGTTTAAAATTAATTTGTTCCTTTCAAAATTAACTTTAGATTTGTCACCCCAAACTATTTACAAACTAATGAATCAAAGTTTACTTTCTTTTCAGAAAGGTGACAAACTGCCTTCTGTATTGGCCGTTTCTTCTTGCAAACAATCTCCTAATCTTTTTTATATGAACTTAGCTTTACATTCTGTAGCTTTTGCTGCACGTACATTTAGCCAGTCCGGCCTGCGCCGGCTTTTCCTCCTGCTTGCAGGATTTTTATTGTACATCACACCTGTGACATCTCAAACGGTGGTGACATTTAATTACACAGGTGCGGTGCAATCGTATTCCGTTCCTGCAGGTGTAACTTCCATAGTGATGGAAGTATGGGGAGGAAAAGGAGGGACCTCAGTAGGAGGGAACGGGGCGTATTTGAAGGTGAATGTACCTGTTGCTCCCCTTTCCACGCTGGATGTTTACCCGGGCAATCAGGGGAACGCAATATTTTTTAGTGGCTTATGCGGAGGCGGGGGTGAGGCATCTTATGTAGGTGTAGGTGGAACGCCACTAATCATAGCTGCCGGCGGAGGCGGAGGTGTTGATTATGGCGGTACAACGTTTGCAGGTGGTGCGGGTAATATTGGAACAAATCCAATCAATGGAAGCAGATCGAATGTCTCATTTGGCTGGGGAGCACCCGGTGCAGGTGGCAATGGAGGCGGTGCCGGAGCGGGAGCATGGGGTACAGGAGGTGGTGGTGGATGGTCGTCTGCCGGAGCGAACGGAGGGGGTACCTCAGGCGGTGCGTTTCGGGGAAAACCTAGTGGTCCACGCGATTTTGCAGCCGGAGCAGGTGGTGGATTTAATGGAGGAGGGGGTACTGATATGGATGGTGGCTGGGGAATTGCTGGCGGTGCCGGAGGTGGATCATTTGTTACAGGAACACCTATTACATTAACCACCGGAGGAAATCCGGGTATTGGTAAAATTGTATTCACCATACCATGTCCAACCGTTGGAACTTTAAGTTTAAGTACCAGTGGAGTTTGTAATGGACAAAGTGTTACCTTGAATTGTACCGTTGGAAATGCTGATGCAGGTACCAGTTATTACTATTCACTTGATAACGGCGCTTCCTATACTTTTATAAGTACCGGTGCTACTTCGCCTTTCCCATATATTATTACACCACCCGTTGGTTCTCACAATGTTCGTATTAAGGTAACCAGCTCATGTACTGATATTATATCGAATGCTGTTGCATTGACCGTTTCACCAATTGCTATTGGCGGAACAGCTACAGTAAATAATGCCACTTCATGCAGTGGTACCAATTATACGCTAACCTTAACCAGTGCCAGTGTTGGTTCTACATATCAGTGGGAGATATCCAACGATGGAGGTGCTACCTGGGCCAATGCCACGGGAGCCGGAAATAACGGCACCTACAGCAGTTCCCCGCAATCGTATACAACCAATCAAACTCCGGGAACCTATCAGTACCGGGCCAAGGTAACCAACGGAAGTTGTGATGTGTATTCCAACCCGGTATCGGTAACTATAAAAACGGCACCTACTGCTTTAACTTCCATAACGCCGAATAAAACAGCGGTATGCAGCGGAGATACAGTAGACTACGCCTATAATCTGGGTACATATAATAGCCTGTTTACCTATGAAATCAGTTTTGATAACGGAGGAAGCTGGCAAACACTGGGTGCTACAGGCGCCACAGGAAATGTGGCCCATGCATACAATGTAAGTGCTACTACCGTTCCAACGGTCATCATCCGTGCATCCAATGCACCGTGCACACCGCAAACTATTTCCAACAGCACAGTTACAGTTTCGCCGGCATTAACAGCCGGTACCACTACTGTTGATTCTGCAATTGTATGTGAGGGAAATAATTTTACTCTTACTTATTCCGGTTCAGCTGGATCCATTCAATGGCAGCAATCGGTAAATGGCGGAGCTACATGGACGAATTCACCATCAACCGTCACATTCAGTCAGCCATTTGTTGGAGGAAGTGCACCAAGTGGAGCTGTTATTGCCGCCTGGAATGCATTTCGTGCCAATTTGGTGAATACCAACACGTACACCGGTTTTACCATTAAAAGTTCTTTGGACCCGGTGGGTTATACATGTACGAATGCCGCCATTGCTCAGGCTATGGCCAATGCGATCAATACAAATACGCTTACCGGTTATTCGGGTAGCTCGGATGGGCATATCTGGTACTACAAGCAGTGGCCCGGTGGTCTGCAAGGATGGTTTTTTGAAGTTGACGCGCAGTTCGCTTGTGCTGCAGCTGCGGCTATTCGTCCGGAGGTTGGCAATGACGCCTGGGGTGGTGTTGGCGGTTCAGGTCCTGGGGCTTCATGCAATCAACCTACTCAAACGATCACGTTAATATTTAATATCGGCGGCACTGGAAGTACAACCAATCCATACACCACCACCCGTACCCCAGGGGTATATCAGTTCCGTGCACAAATTGCCAACGGAGCCTGTAACTCCTATTCAAACCCGGTTACTGTTACCGTTAAAGATAAATTTACAGCAGTACCTACCGTAACCACAGCAGCCACGTCGGTTTGTTCCGGTTCAAGCGTGGGGTATACCGCCACATTTACTCCTTATATATCAGGTGCCACCTATCAGGTTTCACAGGATAACGGGGTAACCTGGAGTGCACTGGCTGTGAATACAAGTCCGTATAATTTTAACCTGACGTTAAATAATACAGGAACCTCTTCCATAACCAGCAATGTAAAAGTTCGTTGCTGGAACAATCCATGTGATACCGTTACATCATCTGCTGCATCCGTTACTGTAATTCCGGCCACTGTAGGAGGAACTGCGGTAGCAACCCCGTCATCCGTTTGTTCGGGTACCGCATTTTCATTAAATCTTACCGGTTCATTGGCTACTTCCATTGAATGGGAAGAGTCAACAAATGGCGGTGTATCATGGAATACATCTACCGGATATACCAGTTTCACCCAATCGGTTACCAAATCACCGGCAGTAAATACGGTGTATACTTATCGGGCCCGCCTATCGGCAGGTACCTGCACCTATTACAGCAATCCGGTGACCGTGAATGTTAGTGCTAATTTTACATCAGCACCATCCCTTACCGTAACGTCATCAACAACTGTTTGCACCGGAACTTCGGTTAGCTATCAGGCAACCTGGAATCCATACTTATCAGGTGCCACGTATGAGGTATCACAGGATGGTGGTACCACCTGGAGCCCGTTATTAGTTGTTTCAGGAACTACCAACTTCACGTTGGTTGCTAATAATTCGTCTACTTCGAATATTACTAAAACCGTAGTAATTCGTTGCACCAATTCACCATGTTCTGCGCCTGCTACAGCATCCGCTGCGGTTACCGTATATCCGAATACAACCGGGGGTACGGTTTCGATCACAGCCGCCGGCGGAAGTCCTTCGTGTAACACAGGCAATGTTGCCAGTGCCGCGGTTACCATTACATTGAATAATTACGTTGGATCCATCCTTCAGTGGGAACGCAGCAGTGATGGTACCAACTATACCAATCTTGGCTTTGCGGGTACCAATCCGATAAACGGCGTTTTGCAGAACTTTAATACCAACGGACAGCCTGAAACCAAATGGTTCCGTGCCCTGGTGCAAAGTGGCAATTGCGGAAATGTTTATTCAGCTCCTATGAGTGTAGTAGTATTGCCTACTCCACAAGCCTTTATTTTTGGATCACCCACCATTTGCAGCGGAGCATCTGCTGCATTAACGGACAGTTTCTCCGGAAATGGAGCCACAGCGCTGTACAGGGTATTTAAAGGCGGATCATCTGTTGCGGGCACCGGAACGTTGGTGTATGGCCCATCCACCACCAACCCGGCTACTTTCCTGAGCAATTTGTCACCAACGGCTACCACTACTTATTGGGTAGAAGTTCAAACCGCTGCCCAGTGCGACTGGGTTCGTTCTGCTACAGGAGCCACTATTACTGTGAATCCTGATCCGGTGATCAATTTCTTCTCAACAGCTTCTACCTCATCCATCTGCTCCGGTGGTTCGGTATCGTTCAACCTGTCGTACAGCGGAACCTTCCCGAATTCCTTCTTCCAGGTGTCGAAAGACAACGGAGCCACATGGACCAATATTACCCTGGGTGCCAGTGTGGCGAACTTCAGTTTGTCGTTCGATAACACTACTACCTCACCTATAAACTATAATGTAAGAGTACGCATTGTTACTCCATCCTGTAATACCGTTGCCGATGGTCCGATCACAATCACAGTGGCCCCACCATCCAATCCGGGTTCAGCCACATTAACTTCATCGAGCCCGATCTGCAGTGGTGGCTCAGCCACTGTGGTACTGTCGAATTATATCGGCACCATCTCATGGGAGCGTTCCGACGATGGTATCAACTACTTTGCCCAAGGGGTTTCCTCTTCATCGATCACACAAACGTTAACCTATCCGGGGGGCGTATATTATTACCGTGCCAAGGTTACCAATGCATCATGTGCTCCGGCTTATTCGAATACTGCAACCGTCATTGTTCGTCAGCCAAGTCCGGGCAT
>JBGAVF010000257.1:0-4070 GCA_044228315.1 Bacteroidia bacterium
GGGTATTTGATAGCCCATGGTTAAAACCATGGGCTATGATTATATGGCATCATGTTCTTTTGTTTCCTCGGTTTTAACCGAGATGCATACATTCTATGTACGGGTATCATTCGTTTCATACGGATGATTCCGGTGGTTCATGGTTAAAACCATGGAGACTATCAGGATTCCCATGAACATAGCCCACGGTTTCAACCGTGGGAAACGCAATGCCCGCCCCGTAGGAGCGGCCTGTTTGTTATCGGGATCGGTCGTTTCTTGAGAATCATTTCAGAAATGTTTAAGCCGGATACATTGCATCCGGATTTTTTTTTACGGTAACCAATGGATCAGATCCTCTAGCATCTCTGCATTGATGCCATGCCCTTCGTTGTATTCCTTATAGGTGGGTTTCAGATGCACATACGTAAGAAGATACTGATAACTGCTGTGGGCATAGTCGATGCTCAGCATGGCATCGTTCACTCCATGGGCTATAAATACTTTCAGTGACTGCAGTTTCTCCGGCGATGCGATCAACGGTTTCACCTCTTCGAGCAAGCGTCCGCTCATCACGGCTATGCCCTGCACCATTCCGGGTTGGGTGAGCCCCACACTGTACGACATAATAGCTCCCTGACTAAATCCACAGAGATAAACATCACCGGCTTTGTACTGCTTCTTCACGGCTGTGATGAACTGTACCAGTTGTTCCCGTGATTGCTGTTCCTCGGCTTTATTGAACACCGGTTTTCCTCCCGAAAAATCGACATGATACCAGGCATAACTGCCCGTTCCAAGGGTGATGGGCGCCCTCACGGATATGATACGGTAGGTATCGGGCAGGCGGTTTGCGAATGAGAACAGGTCCTTTTCATTGCTGCCTACGCCGTGCAATAGAATTAGTAAGGGCGCATGTTCGGAAGCTATTTTCGGCTCGCGCACCAGATACTGCAATGCAGTACCCGAATCGCCGGCCAGGGTTGGGGTTGATAAGGTCATGAAGAAAAGTGTGATAATAAAAAATACACGCATGGGGTCAGGCTTTTTCGATCTTCACCGAAGTCATGGTAAGGGAACCGGCCAGCGCCTTGTCGTTGAACAGGCTCACCTTTTCCTTTTCTTCTTTCAGGGCCAGCGCATACAACAGCGGCAGATAATGCTCGGGGGTTGGTATGGCCAGATCGAAAGCTTTCCCCTGTGAACGGAAGTTGATGAGCTCCTTGTGGTTGTTGTCGAGGATGTATTTATTCATCTTCGCGCGTGCCTCCAGGGCCCAGTCGTATCCGTATTCCGGCGCGTTGAGTTTATCCCAGGCCACCAGTCCCAGGTTGTGAACCATGTTGCCGCTGCCAATGATCAGCACCCCTTTCTTGCGCAGGGAGGCCAGCTCTTTGGCCAGCTCATAATGGTATTGCGGGGTTTGGTAATAATCCAGACTCAGCTGTATCACCGGCACATCGGCATTGGGATACAGGTGCTTTATTACCGTCCAGGCCCCGTGGTCGAGTCCCCAGGTGTTATCGAGACCAACGGTGGTTTTCTTAATGAGCGCTTTCGTTTCCGCTGCGAGAGCCGGGTTTCCGGGAGCCGGATACTGCACATCGAACAGGGCCTTGGGAAAGCCCCCGAAATCGTGTATGGTTTTTGGATGCTCCATAGCCGTAACAAACGTGCCTTTGGTTTCCCAGTGTGCCGAAATGCATAGTACCGCATTCGGCTTCGGAATGGTTTTACCGATGTTACGGAATCCGGCAACGAATTCATTCTCTTCAATGGCATTCATGGGGCTGCCATGTCCCAGAAACAATACCGGCATCAGGTCGGTGTTGCCAAAGGGTTCGGTGATGTGATTCAGGTCTTTCAGTTTCATAGCAATGCCGGCCAGGGGAAACAGGGCCAGGGTCTGTAATAATTTTTTACGGTCCATTTTCAGGGTCATACAATGTATGTGAAACGTGTTTTTTTAGGTACAATAATACGCAGAAGAACGGGCTATACCCCCACCGTACGAACATACATGCGGTGGTACAGCCCGGTGCTTTCTACGACCGGATTATTTCTTTACAAACTGCACTTCGGCATTGATCTTCACCTCTTCGCTTACCAGTACACCACCGGCTTCAAGCGCTGCGTTCCAGTTCATGCCCCACTCTTTGCGGTTGATCTTTCCGCTTACCGAGAACCCGGCTTTCTCATTGCCCCAGGGGTCCTTCATCCGTCCGCCCGACTCCACATCGAGGGTTACTTCTTTGCTGATGCCTTTGATGGTAAGCATGCCGGTGAGTTTGTAATCGGTGCCTCCTGTACTGCGGAAGGAAGTGCTTTTGAACGTGATCTCCTTGTGGTTATCCAGGTCGAAGAAATCACCGCTTTTCAGGTGTCCGTCGCGTCCTGCATCGTGGGTATCGATAGAGGCGGCATCGACCACTACCTGAATGGATGCGTTGGTGAAATCATCGCCGTTCACTTCTACGGAGAAATTACGGAACTCACCTTTTACGTTCGAGATCATAAGGTGTTTTACTTTGAACATGAGTTCGCTGTGTGCAGGGTCGAAGGCCCATGTGGCTGTTTTAGCGGTTGCTGTTGGGGTTTCCATATCTGAAAAATGTTTTAGGTTGAATAATTAAATTTAACGGTACAAAGTTCCCCCGATCCCACGGGGTGGAGGTAACAGTTTTCGGAAAATGTGTGGTGATATCAGGAAACGAGTTTGCGCATCTCCTCCCGGAACTCGGTAGGGGTTTGTCCCGATTTCTTGCGGAACACACTGGTGAAATAGGCCTTCTCGTTGTATCCCAGGTCGAAACCTATTTCGGAGATGGTCTTATCGGTATTGATGAGGAGATTCTTTGCTTCGATGAGTTTCCGGGTCTCAATGATCTCTGATACACTCTGGTGCAAGATATTCTGGCAAATGATATTGAGGTTGCGTGCCGACATGAACAGCTTCTCGGCATAGAACTCCACTCCTTCCGACCGGTGGTAGTTGTCTTCCAGTATCTTCAGGAAATTTTTGAAGGTGCTGTTCTGGGTTTTGTGTATCCCGGCATCGTCGGGTGCATGCTTAATACGTTCCGATTCCACCATGGCGAACAAGGCACTGAGCAGGTGACGTATCACCGAGAGGTCGGGTACCTCCTGCTGCATTTCCCCGTGCATCATTTCACACAGCGTCACCATACGGTTGAAACAAGCCCCTGGTTGCATCGGTATGTTGGCATGGTCGTGGTAATAGGAATACAGCTGAAAGGTGGTTTCCGGAATGAATTCACTCTTAAAACGAATCACCCAGAGGCGGCATTTATTATCTTTCAGGCGGGGAATGAGCCGGTGTACTTTCCCTTTGGTAACAAATACCAGCAAAGGGGCTTCGTAGGTATTGGTTTTATAATCGATAAAATGCTCGAGCTGGCCTTCCATACCAATGATCAGCTCTTCAAAGTCGTGGTCGTGGGGCTCGTCGGGCATTGCAGCAAGCCGCTGTACTTCTTCTTCTTCAATTTCAAAAATCCGGAAAAGCGGTTGCATGATATCTTCTTGTTGAATGAAGCATCAAAGTTAGTGAAAGAAACAGATACGTTTAATTATAGAACGACCAGCTTACGCCAAACCGTATGGCACGACGTGTCAGCGGGTAATGCGGGGTGGCATAGGCACCTCTCGGAAAACCATTCATGTCCTCGTTGAAATGCTCCTTCATCAAAAAGATTCGTACCCGCTGTATCTGCAAATTCACAAAGCCGTCGAGTTGCGGGTAGTTGCCAATGACCTTCTGCTGCTGGTTATAATACACCAGGGCTGAAGGCAGGAAGGCCGGTGCATTGTATTTCGAGAAATAATTCATCGACACACCGAACTGTATGTGCAGGGCTTTTTTAAACCAGTCAGCATCGTACATGAGGGAGCCTTTGTACAACCAGGTAGGCACCGGCAATGCCGCGGAATTGGATGTTACCTGGTACATCACATGGTGCACATATAACAGGGACGCCCAACGGTACTGTTGTTTCCATCGCACGCTGGCATAGGTAAGCGGATCGGCCTGGTTCACATGCAGAATGCTGTCGTAGGTAAAGAAGGTATGG
>JBGAVF010000258.1:0-4069 GCA_044228315.1 Bacteroidia bacterium
CCTGAACGGGATCATTATGGGTAAGCCTGTGGCGATGTTTGAAAGCAAGGCCTCGCAAAGTGTCGTGGTGAGCTGGAGGCTGAAAATACCGAAAGGCGTGGAAGCAATTACCTATACCGTTCAGGCAACATCGGGTAATTATTCCGATGGAGAACAAAATACCCTGCCCGTCTTGTGCGATCGCACCCTTGTTACCGAATCGGTTCCACTAAGCATTCGTGCCGGACAGAAAAAGGAATATGAGCTGAAGACCCTTACACGCAACCAAAGCACCACGCAGGAGCCTTATAAACTGACGCTGGAGTTTACCTCCAACCCGGTATGGTATGCAGTGCAGGCGTTGCCGTATCTGATGGAATACCCGTATGAATGTGCTGAGCAAACCTTCAACCGTTATTACAGCAACAAGCTTTCTTCTTTCATTGCCAATTCCGATCCGAACATTAAAAAGGTATTTGAAGCCTGGAAGAAGGCGGCTGCGCAAAAGGGATCGGAATCGTTATTGAGCAATCTGCAAAAGAACCAGGAACTGAAACAGGTATTGCTGGAAGAAACACCCTATGTATTGCAGGGCAAAACAGAATCGGAGCAGAAGCAACGCATGGCCCTTTTGTTCGATGAACAGGCCGTGAAAGACAATGCCGCATCAGCTTTACGAAAATTACACGAGATGCAATTTCCCGATGGGGGATGGGGCTGGTTCAAAGGCATGCCGGCCGATGATTACATTACCACCTACATAGCTACCGGTTTTGGTAAACTTATTAAACTGGGTGTGATTGATGAAGGTGCTGAAATGGACCGTGTGGTGCCCCTGCTCGACCGGGCCATGCTGGCACGGTATAAGGAATATCTAAAAACAAAAGAGAAGTATTCATTTCGTCCGAATGAGGTGCAGTACCTGTATATGCGTAGTTTTTATCCATCTATTATTATGGAAGCAGAAGAGAAATCCGCGATGGAAGCGTTCATGGAAGAGGCTAAAAAGCAATGGACCGGCTGGAATAAAATGCAACAGGCCATGCTTGCCCTTGCCATGTATCGTGCGGGTGATACAGAAACATCGAAGCGCATTCTGGAAAGCCTCCGTCAGACTTCTTTAACCACCGACGAAACGGGGATGTACTGGAAAGAACTCAACGGTGGATACTACTGGTATGATGCCCCCGTTGAAACACAGAGTGTGATTATGGAAGCATTTTATGAAATTGAAAAGAATATACATACCTATAATGCCCTCGGACAGTGGCTGCTGAAGAACAAACAAACCAACCGCTGGGAAAGCACGCGGGCTACTGCCGATGCTTGTTATGCCCTGTTGATACAAGGCAAACAGGATTTTACGGCAAAGACAAAAGTAACTATTGAACTGGGGGGTATGCCTGTAAATGAAACCACGGTTCCGGAATTATCGAAAGAAGCCGGCAGCGGCTATTTTAAAACAACATGGAACAAAGAATCTATTAAGAAAGAGATGGGTAATGTACATGTGGATATGAGTGCAGAAAAGTCCGGAATAGCCTGGGGAGCCATTTACTACCAGTACTTCGATCAGTTTGAGAACATCAAAGGATTCTCAAATACTCCGTTACAACTTGAACGTAAAATTTATCTGGAGAAGACCACACTGGAAGGAACCACACTGCAACAAATCACTGACAGCACAGTATTGCATACAGGTGACAAGCTGCGGGTAAGGATGGAGATACGTTGCGACCGTCCCATGGAATATCTCCATTTAAAAGATCTGAGAGGGTCGGGACTGGAGCCAATGAATGTGCTGAGTGGTTACCGATGGCAGGATGGTTTGGGATATTATGAAAGCACCCGGGATGCCAGCACCAACTTCTTTATCTCTTTTATACCACGAGGCAACTATGTACTGGAATACGGTTTGCGTGTAAACAATGCCGGGAACTTCAGCAATGGCATCACCACCCTGCAATGTATGTATGCCCCCGAATTTGTAACCCACAGTGAAGGGATTCGATTACGGGTTAAAGAGTAGTATTTACGCAGACCGCGCAAGGTTCCTCAACTACCGGGTTCGTTGAAAGGCGAATTTTAGTATATTCGAAAGCTACGAATAACGGAGCAGGGAATTGGAAAATACATATAAAAACATAGGCTACTTCTTTGTGGTATTGCTGGGCTTTGTAGTACTCGGGTTTTATAAAACCTATTTCATCCATTTTCCCACCTTTAAGGAAGTAAATACCGTGAAGCAATTTCACGGAGCCATGCTTTTCAGCTGGTTTGTGCTGCTTATTGTTCAGCCTTTTCTGCTACGCTACAGGAAATATAAGGCCCACCGTATGCTTGGTAAGTTCGCCTACATACTGGTTCCTATGGTCATGGTTTCCATTTTCATGGTTTCAAAGCAAAAGTACCTGACGAACTACAATGTGGTTCCGATGGAAGAAAACATTGGTGATCTGGCCATGAACATTCCCAGCATTTTCTATTTCGCACTTCTGTTCACACTGGCGATGGTTTATAAAAAGAACGGACCATATCATATGCGTTTTATGATTGCGAATGCCCTTTTCATTTTCAGCCCGGGTTTTGGAAGGGCGTTTATAATTTATGGGGGAGTTACATTTTCGCAATCGGTGGTGATCGCCATAACAATGATCGAGATCATAACGCTGATATTGCTGCTGTTTGATGTGTGGAAAGGCAAGCCGTATACCCCGTACCTGCTTACCATTTTCTTTCTCATCTCCTTTCACCTCACCTGGGTCTTCAGGTGGTCTTCAGGTTGTCGGAGCCATGGCAGTATATTGGGGCAAATATTGCCGGATTGTTTTTTTAGTATAGCATACAAATCCTGCATTTATTTTTTGTAAAAAAGCAAAAGAAGAATGGGCGTAATGGTTAGCTCCATGATCAGGGCTGAAAACAAACACAGGCTTATGAGCAAACCGATGTAGAAGGCACCCCCAAAGCTGGATGAAAGGAGGGTGAGGAATCCGGAAAGCAGCACCAGCGTGGTAATGATGATGGCCTTTCCGGTAGAAAGATACGTGCGTTTTACCGCATATTGCAGAGAAAGCCCCCGCGACATTTCCAGCCGGAGCCTGCTCAGGAAGTGGATGGTATCGTCAACAGCAATACCAAAGGCAATGGCAAATATCACCGAAGTATCGGCTTTCAGGTTGATGTTCAGCAGGCCCATAATGGCACCCATTATAAAAAGCGGAATAACATTCGGGATCAGAATAATGAGTACAATTCTCCATCCACGAAGCATGAGCAATGCAATGAAGGAAATGACCACAGCATCAATGAGAATACCACTGAATAGATTTTCGGTCAACGAGTAGGCAACTTTATCAAGAAGTACGGCTGAGCCGGTGAGTTTATAATCGAAAGAAGCAGCATACTGTTCATGCGAAAAAAACGCGTCAATTTTTACGCGGATGCGGTGAAACTCTTGTAAGGTAAGGTTGGGCAAGCGTCCACTGATGCGCAATTGTCGACCGTCGGGCGACATGTAATTCTGCAACTCATCGGCAAACTCGGTTTGTTTTATGGCTTGGTAATACCTTGCTACCGCTGCTTCGGTTTCAGGAAGTTTGAAGTTACTGTTATCGCCCCCGGTAAATGCCTTATTCGCCCCCCGGAACAAGGCCAGGGGTGATATGATATAACCCACCCCGCAACTGTCTTTTAAAAACGTTTCAATTTCCTCTACCCGTTTCATATTGGTGAGGCTGAAGTGGCTGGTTGAGGTATCTTTTACTGTAAGCGATAGTTCAAAAGGTCGGGTGCCCGCAAAATCACTTTCCATAAATTCATAGTCTTTCAGTATGGGATGCTTCTTCGGGATCTCCTGAAGCAGGCTTGAATTGATCTCTATTTTGCTGATGTAGTAAACCGATCCGGCTACAATGAAGGCAAAGAATATAAGAATAGGTATCCTGCGTTTAACCACAAAAAGAAATGCAGCGGCAAGAAAACGGTTCCAGCGGTGTTCGGCGGTTTTCCTGTATACTACCTCGGGAATGGGCGAAAACAGATAATAGGCATACAATGAAAACAACGTAACGGCAAAGGCGATGAACAA